>CAYIQK010000052.1:0-8559 GCA_964365515.1 uncultured Planctomycetales bacterium
TGGAACGGAAGGTGAATGTGTACAAACTGCTTTATAAGGGAGATTTGAGAGAGAACCTGGTCATGAAACCCGGAGATACTTTGTATGTTCCGCCGACATTCCTGGCGAAGACCATGCGTGTTCTTCAGCCCGTTGCCGCTCCCATCAGCACCGCCGCGGGAGCCGGACGGACGGTGATGACGGGATTTTAAATTTAGCAATCCCTCGCATAAGCGCTTGAAAATTTCATTGAAATTTTCGGCGCATGCTCGGGATCAATTCGGCCGGCAGCTTACGTTCATTGATGTTCCGTAAGTTGCGGCCTCATTGAGGAGCAATCATGAAAGACATGGAAAATTCAAGCGTATCCCCGTTGAGCTATTTGAAAATCTTTTTCCGCCGCAAGGAACTTTTGATCATCCCCGCCTTCGCGGGGCTCATCTTAGGGATTTGCGCGGGAATCGTCCTTCCCCCCAAATACAAATCCGAGACCGTCATTCTGGTGCAGGAAGGGAAATCCGACAATCCGCTGTTCAGTCGTCTGGCCGTGTCCACCACCGTCAGCGAGCGTATGAGCGGTCTGAAGGAATCCATCTTAGGATGGAACAGTCTGGTGGAATTGGTCAAGAGGCTTAATCTGGATAAAGATGTTAAGAACAAAACGGAATTGGAGAACCTCATCCTCGGCTTGCGAAGCGATATCTTGATCAGACTCCGCGGGCACAACATCATCCATCTCGCATACGTCGGCGACAATCCCGGCATGACCCAGGCCGTGGTCAAGACCATCACGGAGATTTTTATCGACCGGAACATCCGCGTCCAGAACGACGAGACCTCCGATGCCATTCATTTCATCGAACAGCAGTTGAAGGTCTACAAAGGAAAGATCAAATCGGCGGAAATCGCGAAACTGCAGGAACAATTGGACGCTTTTCTGATCGATTCAACGGAAAAACACCCCTTCGTGAAAAAGTTACGCAGTCAGATCACCGCCAAGAAAGAAGCACTGCGGGCCGAAAATTTAGAGTACACTGAGGACATCAACTTGGACAAAGACACGGCCAACCCCATCATCGACGAGATCAAAAAAGCCTTAGACTCCATTGAATCCACGTCGACCGTTAAGACTGCCTCCGCTGAAAAGAGGAAAGATGGCGCCCAGTTGATGCTCAATCTGGACCTCCAGAACGTCGTGGCGCGCGACGCCGGTGTCAACGAGGATATTTACAACACCCTTTTGGAGCGGCTCGAGACCGCCAAGATCACCCAGCGCCTGCAATCGTCGAAGGAAGGGACCCGCTACACCGTCTTAGATCCGCCGAGGATTCCCCTCGGGCCGTTCAAGCCCAATAAATTCTTGGTGGCCGTAATCGGGGTCTTTCTGGGTTTGATCTGCGCGGTGGGCATGGTGATAGCGGCCGAATTCTTAGACAAATCCTTCATTGACGTTGAGGAAGCCAAAAATTTTCTAGGGGTGCCCCTTCTGGGCGCGATCTCAAAAATCAACACGGTCGAGAGTATCCGCCACGATAAGGAGCGCGCGCGCTGGCTTTACAGCATCACGGCGGCGGCGGGAGTGATTGTGGTTGTGGTGACGATGGCGGTGGCGAATTTTTTAAAGTAAGAAGCATGAAGTCACTTAACAAAAGGAAAATAGAATGTACCACAAATTCTACGGCTTCAAGGAAGCGCCGTTCAATATGACGCCGAACTCGCGCTTCTTTTACGAAAGCGCGAAACATATCGAGGCCTTGAGCACCCTCATTTATGCCGTCGAGTCCCGCAAAGGCTTTGTCGTCATCACCGGTGACATCGGATCCGGCAAGACAACCGTCTGCCGTACGCTTTTGAACCGTCTGGACCCCAAGACCCAGACGGCGTTGGTCACCAACACGCACATCAGCGGGAAAGATCTTTTGATCGCGGTTTTAGAGGATCTCGAGGTGGAGTATACCCATGGCTCCAAGGCGCGCCTGTTGTCACAATTGGATCAATACCTCATCGATCAGCTGCGCAACGATCACAACGTGGTCTTGATCATTGACGAGGCCCAGAATCTCAAACCGGCTGTCTTGGAAGAAGTCCGCATGCTCTCGAATCTCGAGACGGAAAATGAAAAATTGATCCAAATCATCTTTTTGGGCCAGCCGGAACTGAAAAAGAAGCTCGCCCTGCCCAAGTTGGAGCAGTTACGCCAGCGCATCGCCGCGTACTATCATCTGACGCCTCTGCATGAAGACGACACGCGAAAGTATGTCCTTCACCGCTTAAAAATCGCCAGCGGATCGGACAAGCAGTATTTCACGGACCCCGCGCTTGATATGATTTACCGGTTTTCCCAAGGCGTGCCGCGGCTGATCAACCAGGTCTGCGACAGCGCGTTGTTGAACGGTTTCATTTACGAGAAAGACATCATTGACGAAAAACTGATGCAGGAAGTCATTCATGAATCACCGGTTCAGCAAATCGGCGAGGCAGCCGCCCCAAAATCGAAAATTGATGAGGAATTTGAACAAATATCAAGATTATGAGCAGGATGATCGAGGAATTGACAAAACTCAAAAGAGAACGGGAAAAACAAATTTTCCCCGCCGCTGGACCGAAAAGGGAAAGGACATCCCGCGCCGCGTGGTGGGGGATTCTTTTGCTTTTCACCGTTATCGCCGGAGGCTCTGTGACGGTCAATGTTATGACGATGGCGGAACTGGGCAGATCCCGCACGGATTCCTTGGGTCTCGCCGGTCTCATGCAGGAAAACAGCGCGGAATTGAAAACCCTGCGGGAATTCATTGACACCGAGCGCCTTCGCCATCAGCAAGAGCTGGCCCGATTGAATAAGGATATGGAAACAATGAATCTGGCCTTGGCGAAAACCCGGGCGTACGCGGACGATCTGAAGGTGTCGGATAAACTTTTATTAGAAAAATATATGGATCTGAATGAAAAGGTCAAAAAGCTAAGTCAGGTCAATGTGGTGAATGGTAAATAGTTAATTAACCATTAATCTAACAAAGGATATACTCCATGGGTAAAATGACAGAAGCATTGCGAAAGGCCGCCGAAGACCGGTTGGAGAGGATCGACAAAATCAGCCGAATCCAAGCGCGTCAGCAGTTGGTTGCTAAAAAGATCGGTGATTCTAAGGTTGATCCGCGCGTTGTCGCGTATTTTGACCCCAAGGCGCTCATCACCGAACAATACAAAATTTTGCGTACCAACGTCCTTTCCGCCAATAAGATCAAATCTCTCAAGACCCTCGTCGTCACAAGTGCGCTTCATTCGGAAGGGAAAACGATCACGGCCTTGAATCTGGCGGTTGTGGTCGCCCAGTCCACCCAAAAACCGAAGGTCCTTCTCGTTGACGCCGATATGCGAAGGGGCCGGTTCACCAAATATTTGGGGGTGGATCAGCCTCAAGGGCTCACGGAAGTTCTCACCGGCCAGACCGACCCCGCCGAGGTTCTTTTTCACATCGACATCGAAAACCTGGCGTTCATTGCCTCCGGATCCATCGCTGAGAATCCGGCCGAACTTTTAGGATCGGAAAAAATGCGCCAGCTTTTGGCTGACATGAAGACGCAATTTGACCACATCATCATCGACACCCCGCCGATCATCTCCGTTACGGATTCCGGAATCATCGGTGCCATGGCGGACGGGGTCCTCATGGTCATCCAAGCCGGGCGCACCCAGCGCGGCATTGTCCAGAGGGCGAGCGAACTTCTCGACCAGGCCCATTGCAAGGTCATCGGGCATGTTCTGACGAACATTGAGTATCATTTGCCGGAATATATTTATCGGTATTTGTAACCATTAACCAGGAGTTGCTCATGAGTCGCTACTTAATCACCGGCGGCGCCGGGTTCATCGGTTCCAACATCGCGGAAAAACTCATCAACGACGGACATTTCGTCCGCGTGCTGGACAATTTTTTCTCAGGGAAAGAGGAGAACCTCGCGTTCGCCAAAGCCCTGGGGAAAGACAAGTTTGAGCTCATCCGCGGCGACATCCGCGACAAAGATGTGTCCATGGCGGTGTGCAAAAGTATGGACTATGTCCTGCACCAGGCGGCTTTGCGTTCCGTCCCCAAATCCATGAAAGACCCCGCGAGTTACAACGACGTTAACATCAATGGTGTAATGACCATGCTTCAGGCCGCCGCCCAACACAAGGTGAAACGCTTTGTCTTTGCCTCGTCCAGTTCGGTCTACGGTGACACGGACAAATTTCCCGAGAGCGAAGGCGCGCTTCCGCTGTTGATTTCGCCTTATGCCTTGAGCAAACTCGCCGGCGAATATTACTGCCGGATTTTCTCGGAACATTTCGGGCTGGAAACCGCCTGCCTGCGGTATTTCAACGTGTTCGGCCCCAAGCAGGCGCTTGACGATGAATACGCGGTCGTTGTCCCCAAATTCATCCACTGCATCGCGAACGACCAGCCGCCGCCCATTTTTGGCAACGGCAAGCAATCCCGGGATTTCACCTACATCGACAACGTGGTTTCCGCGAATATCCTGGCCGCCACGACCCCCGGGATCAAACACGAGGTCTTCAACGTCGCCAACGGCCAGGACAACACCGTCCTGGAGCTGGCGGCTGTCCTGAATAAAATCATCGGCAAAAACATCAAGCCGGAATTTTTGCCCGTGCGCGCCGGCGACGTGTTCCGCACCAGCGCCGACATCTCCAAGATACAGAAAAAAATCGGTTACAAAGCGCTCGTCGGGTTCGAGGAAGGCCTGCGCAAAACCGTGGCGTATTTTCAGCTACACTCAAAGGTGTAAATATTGACACTGCCGCATGGAAAAATCGCCGATCATCGCCCAAATCAAAAAAATTCTCTCCGGTATCGACGACTCCCTGGAAGACGAGGACAAGCTGGCCATGGTCAAGGGGTTGTGGGAGGCCGGCCGGCTCGCCGTCGAATATAAGGACTCGACCGGTATGCTCCTCAAAGATATCGCCCGGGAAATTGAGGTCCCGGACTGGGCCCTGCAAAGGTATACCCAGTTTTACAAAGCGTTTTCCAAAGGGTATCCGGAAAAGTACGGTAACCGGGTTGTCAACTGGAGTCTCATTTGCTGTGTGTTGCCGGTGCACGACGCCAAGGCCAGGGAATTTTATCTTCGGGAGTCCTGCCTCAACGGCTGGAACAAATATGAACTGACCAAACGCATCCGTCAGGATTACCACGGCGCGTTTGAGGACGCCGCGGCCGCGAATCAAAGCAAGACACTCAAGCTCCAAAGACAACGTCTCTACACCTACGCCTCCGAAGTGATCAAGATCGTGGACGCCGACACGTTTGATTTGGAAATCGACGTCGGGTTCAAGACCAAGCAGGAGCACCGCGTGCGCCTGCGCGGTATCAACGCCCCGGAGGTGGGGACTTCGCCGGGCCGCAAGGCCAAACGATTTGTCGAACGAGAGCTCGGCAAATGCGTCGTTGAAAAACCGCTTTTTAAAGGCACACGGGCGAACCGCCCGCTGGTCGTGGTCAAGACGTACAAATTAGGACAATACGGGCGTTATACCGTCGATATCTATTATCTTCCCGGCGAGGCGGATCCCGAGGTAATCGCCGAGAGCGGCAAACTGCTCAACCAGGTGCTGGTCGACAAAGGATTGGCGAGGAAGGTGGCATGAGCAAAATATCCGACCCGATCATCATCGGATTCCCACAGCTTTCAAAACAGCTGACTCAACGGATACTCCGGTTCAAAGACGAATTGTTTTTGACTTCGTATATGATCGGGGACGCGAATGAAAGCGGGGGATTGAGAGGTGTTTTTATATGCAGGGACAAACCCGATCCAACGTTTCTCAAACGCCTCTATCCGCAGGGCTATGTGATGGAAAGGGAAAAGACATTTCTAAGAAATAAATTGCCTTATGTGTTCAACCATATCCCTGCCGGGATCGATTTTGTTCTTGCCGATGCGCGGGCGCGATACGCGCGGAAATATTCGCGTCGTTTTGATAACGTGAAAATCATCCCCAAATGGGTGAGGCAAACGAATGCCTGTTTCAACGGGCTTTCGGATTTTTCACAGTCTAAGAACCGGAACGCTTACAGCGACATCCAGGCGTTCAAAAAATATGACTACGATTATGAATTCACGAAAGACGTCAACCTCCTGGGCTTTTTTTACGAAAAAATGTATTGTCCTTATATGCACAACCGGTATCCCGACGAAAAAGTTGTTTTGCCGTTTGAGGCTATCAAAAAGGAATTTGAAGATGGCGGATTGCTTTTCGTCAAAGAGAAAACCGACGGCAAATATTTGTCGGGAAGCATCATTCAGGTTATCAACGGGACGTTTTCCCCTGTGAAGCTCGGCATATTGAACGGAGATCTTCAGCTTCTGCGCAGGGATGTGCTCACCGCGCTATACGTGGCTTATTTCCGTTTCATGGAAGAAAATAAGCTGAGCCGCGGCGACTTCGGGAACAGCAGGGCGTTCTTAAATGACGGCGTTCTGAAGTACAAAGAAAAATGGACCACCTCCATTGAATTTGATCAAACGCAAGGCAGTGTGTTCATTTTCAAGGCGTGCCGGTTTTCGGAATCTTTGAACCGCTTTTTGCTCAACAATCCGTTTATCACGGTTGAAGGCGAAAAATTGATCGGCAACATATTTCTACCTCCCCATACAAAAGTGGATGAAGAGGCACTCAAGAAAAACTATGCCCTCAAGGGTTTGGCGGGGTTTCGTGTCTGTTATCCGCATCCGGAGCAGACCCCCATGGAACAAGCGTATTTTGCCTGACGGACTGAAGGGATATCGCGATGTCGCACGACCTTAAAAAACATTTTTTTCATGGCGTTGTCTGGAGCGGCAATATCTTTATTGATGTGTCCAAGGACAGTCCGAAGCGCGAAGAACTTTAAAAATTATCAATTCAAAGGACTGTCCGAACTGCGCCTGATTCCACTCGCGGGTGGACAAGGGACTGGCGTGCAAAGCGGAATAAACATAGCATATTTGTTGCATTAAGTTATCAAATATGATAAATTATAAGTATGAACTTTGACGATTTTATTAAGAAATTTGGTAAATTACCCGTTTTTGAGAGCGAGATCCTGTTATCCGGCGTTCAGGATTCAAGGCCGGTTAAAGTACAAATTTGCCGGTGGGTAAAAACGGGCAAGCTTGTTCAGTTGCGCAGGGGAATTTACGCGCTCAGCAAGGCATATCGTAAAATAGAAATTTATGAACCGGCTATCGCCGCCGTTCTAAAAAAACCATCCTATATCAGCCTTGAAAAAGCGCTTGAATATCATGGGCTTATTCCGGAAGCCGTTGCCCGCTACACGTGTGTTACGACAAAACGCCCGGGCAAATTTGAGACGGAAGCCGGAACATTCGTTTACCGGCATATTAAAAACAGTTTATTCTGGGGATACAGCTCCCTGACGGTCAACCAGCAGACGGCGTTTATGGCCAATCCTGAAAAAGCGTTGCTCGACTATTTTTACCTGAACGGGGGGACTGGGATTACGCGGGGGTATCTTCAGGAAATGAGGTTCCAGAATTTTGAAAAAATTATCCCGGAACGGTTGGCCGGATACGCCCAAAAATTTCAAAGCCCCGGGATGACGCGGGTTGCCGGCCTTTTGGCGCGGTATCGGGAAGAATACCTCCAGGGAGTAAAACAGCTATGAAAGATTATTTACTCGAACTTGTTGCCGCGAAGGAAGGGTTTAACGCGAAATTGAATGCCATGCGGGAATATCTGCAAGCCTGCATTTTACGTATTATGCAGGAAGAGGGGGTGTTCCATTCAACGGCCTTCCTCGGAGGAACGGCGTTGAGGTTCCTTTACAACCTTCCGCGCTTTTCGGAAGACCTCGATTTCTCGACAACGGGCGCAGGATCCTGCCGGTTTGAGGATCTGCTGTCCAAAATCAAGCGGGAATTGCAATCGGCCGGGTATACAGTTTCCCTGACATTCAACGACAAGAAGGTGGTGCATCATGCCTTTATCAAATTTGACCAACTGATGCACGATGCCGGAATTTCTCCTCTTAAAGACCAGAAATTCTCCATCAAGATCGAAATCGACCATAACCCTCCGCCCGGGGCCGGGCTAAGGACAGACATTGTGAATAAATATTTTCCAATTTCATTTTTATCCTACGACCTCGCCTCTCTTTTTGCCGGCAAACTTCACGCCCTGATGTCCCGGCAATACGTGAAAGGCCGCGATTTTTTTGATTTGGGGTGGTATTTGTCACGGTGGAAAGACATTGTCCCGAACATGGAACTCCTGCGCAACGCGCTCCTGCAAACCAAATGGGACGCGGATATGCCGACGGAAAAAAACTGGCGCCCCTTGATCCGGCGGATTGTTGAAACGACCGACTGGGTAAAGGTGACACGGGATGTCGAAAACTTTCTGGAAAATTCAACGGATATGAATATTTTCACGAAGGAGAATATCCTCGGCTTGTTATATTTATAACCGAAAGTATCATATAGTGACAGTATCTGGAATAAAGTAAGCAACATGGACAATGACCAAAGACCTTAAAAAACATTTTTTTCATGGCGTTGTCTGGGCCGGCGCGCGGCG
>CAYIQK010000053.1:0-8376 GCA_964365515.1 uncultured Planctomycetales bacterium
GACATCCACCGCGTAAAGAAAACCTGCCGACCTGGCCGCGGGCTCTCCCCTGTCCCGATTGAACAAATAAAGCAAATGGGCCGCCAACGGATATTGAAGCCCGCCGATGAAACCGGCCACAATCGGCAGGAGCGCGAAAGTGCCGGCGAAAATCCCTGCCAGGCGCTCCGTCGCAGCCGCGTCACGGAAGACGACAAAAACAACCGGTAACAACAGCGGATAAAAACAAACCGCTAACTGCGTCATTTTATAAATCTTGGGGATATCGGACGGCGTCCTGGCGATGATCCTTTGGGCCATGACGCTCCCCAAGACAAGCCCGCCCATGAACGAGGCCATGATCAGCCCGATCTTGTAATAGGCGTAGCCGTAAAGAGTCTGAAAGGCGATGATCACAATGAGCTGAAAGATGATCTCGGAAAAGCCGGTGGTCATGATCGAGAGGATGACCGGCGAGGCCGGCGATAATTTCCTGGCCAACAACCCAATCCCAAAAACAAGAAACGGAAAAATCAGAAGATGATAAAATTTGACCCCCTGAAACCTGGCGATGAAATGCTTGAATGCCGTGTCAAAATGCGTTGACCACAAAATGATATCGTACAGATAGGCGATCGGATGCATGTCCGTGTTGATGTCCCCATCCTCTTTCAGGACCTCCTCGATATAAAAAATTCTGTCAGGACTCAACTTGTACGGCAGATAATACTCCCGCACATACTTCGTCTCGAGGCGGCGTTCGTTCAAGCGTTGTATCAAAAGCTGGGGGTCTTGGGTTAGGATATTTTTTTGGGTGCATGCCAGAAAAATGTTTGTATCCCCGGGGATCGAACGGACGTCCGTGAAGACCTTTTTGAGCGTTGTGTTGACCGAACGCAAGAAGTCCCTCGTTTCTTCATTCAAATAATTTTCTGACGAAGACACACTCAGGGCCAAGATGCCGCCGGGATTCAGGACGCGGTTGACTTCCTTAAAAAATTCAAGGGTGTAATACCGGTTGATCAAAGCCGTGTAAGGATCGGAAAGATTGACAATGACCACGTCGTAGCGTTGGACTGTCCGCTTGACCAGCCCGCGCCCGTCGGTATAAATGACATGGACACGATCGCTTTGAAGAGGCTCAAGATGCTCTGAAGGGAGATATTTTCTCGAGACCTCAATGATCTTGGGGTCAAGCTCAACGTAATCCACCTTTGTCCCGGGATGTTTGAGGATCTCCTGCAGACTCCCCCCCACCCCTTTGCCTATCAAAAGAACCTGCCCGGGATGAGGATGCTCCAAAAGCGGAAAATGAACGCTTTCCTCGTTCGTGAGATCATCCCTCGTCGTGTAAGAAAGCAAGCCGCTTTCATAAAGGCTGTACTCCTCCCCCATCTTGGTCATGGCAATGTTCCCATAAACCGAGTCAGCGGTCGCCACCACCTCCAATCCTTCCCACTGCATCCGGCGCGTCCAGTCATCAATCCTGTCGATCAACCCGCTAAAAACGACGGCGATCGTCAATAGCACAGAGGCCCATTGCGCCCGATAAGCCAGGCCTTTTTTCTCGTATAAAAACAGCCCGGCGGCGATATTCACGGCCCCCATCAAAAAAGCGGTATGCAGGGCGGGCAGGACAGGGATGAGAACAAAACTGAAAATGAGTCCGCCGGCAGTCGCGCCGGCCGATTCCCAGATGTAGATATTCCCGATGTGCCGGGTCCCACCTGTGTCTGTCGAGTGTCGCGTGGGAAGAAGACAAATCAACGTGAACAGCCCGCCCAGAAGAATGGTCAACGGCGCCAATAGCGCGTACGAAATCACGCAGACCGGGATGATCCCCACAATTTCGCCGGTCTGGATGTGCATGAACTGTTTGATGTAACGCGTGAAAATAACCGTCAGGGGCAGAAGAAAATAGACGCCCCATTGAAAGGCCGCAATGAGGCCGGATGGTTTTTTGATGCGACGGACGAGAAGGCTCGCCGCGTAACTTCCGACGGAGATCCAAAACAGCCAGCTGGCTAAGATGATGGCATAGGCGGTCTCATTGCCGTAGAAAACCGTGATGAGTTCACGCAAAAGGAGAACCTGGCCGACAATGGAGGTGAACCCGAGGACAAAAGCGGTTTTTTGAGGAAGGAAGGTCTGACTTTTGGGCATTGCGTTTTCCCGGAACTACCTCAGCATCGCGGCCTCCAAAACCCACCGCTTCTCTTCGGCATAATCTTGCGCGAACTGAATGCGCCCGGTTTTTTTATGGATAACAACCATAAAAATATATTTGATGTTCACGATGCTTCTTTCATCAAAGAAAACAAACCAATGATCCTGATAGCGCGGCAGGTCAGCCGCGTCGGCGGCGGTCTGCGGGCGGGGAAGCTCATAGATGGCCGCTTCATTCTGCCGGATCAATTCCCTTTGGGCGATCAGCTTGGCTTCTTCCAAGCTGATGCCGTCATCGAAGACAACCGTCTTGTAACGGGTTAAAACGGATTGGCTCTCTGCCATCATCGCCGACGTGCAGCCGGCCAAAAATAGAAACATAATAACACCGCTTTTTTTCATCGACATAACCTCACCTAAAAACTCTCCGAAGATTCAAATACCGGTGCCCGGATCCGGATCTTTGAGATCGTCTTTGTGATGCTTGATGTCCTTGCCTTCAACAATATAAATGACTTCTTCGCAGATATTCGTTGATAAATCCGCGATCCGTTCCAGGTTGTGCGCGATGCGCATCAGATGAAGCGATCGCTTGATGCCGTCATGCTCGCCGCGGATGAAATTGGCCGTCTCTTCCAGAATCTTGTCGCCGAGATGGTCAACGATATTATCACGCGCGCAAACATCCCGCGCCAGAGCGACGTTTTCATTGACAAAGGCGTCAATGCTATCCTTGAGCATCGTGGAGGACGTCTTGGCCATGTCGCGGATATCATTGACGGCAATCAGAGACGGCCGGGCGATGAGAAACAGGCTGCTTTCGGAGATATTGACGGCGTGATCGGCGATGCGCTCCAAATCCTTGTTCATCTTCAAGATCATGACAACGCTGCGCAGGTCTTTGGCCATCGGCTCGAATTGGGCGATCAGAATCGTGCATGTTTCATCAATCTCCCGGTCACACGCGTTGACCTTCGGCTCCTCTACGTTGATCACCTCGTGCAGGATCTGTTCGTCTTTCTCCAGCAGTCCCTTGATACTCTTGTGAATCATGGTCTCAACAAGTGTGGCGTATTCGATAATCCGGTGCTTCAATTCAATCATTTTGTCTGTGAGCATGTTTTCCCCTCTATTGTTACCCCCGGCTGTCCGCCTTAGGCGGACAAAGCGCCTGGGGGTTAATGAGCCTTTTCTGGATGAAAGGAAGTCTCATTAACCAAACTTCCCCGTCAAGTATTCCTCCGTCCTTTTATCCTGAGGAACCGTGAACAATTTGGCCGTGGGCCCAAATTCAATCAAGTCCCCCAAATACAAAAAGGCCGTAAAATCCGATACCCGCGCGGCCTGGGCCGTGTTATGCGTCACCACAATAATGGTGTAATTTTTCTTCAACTCCGTGATGAGCTCTTCAATCTTGGCGGTTGCGATCGGATCGAGCGCGGAACACGGCTCGTCAAAGAGGATCACGTGCGGCTTAACCGCCAGCGCCCGGGCGATGCAGATCCTTTGCTGCTGTCCGCCGGAAAGCGAAAGGGCTGATTCGTGAAGCCTGTCTTTGACTTCCTCCCAAAGGGCCGCTTTTTTAATGCTCTCTTCGACAATGCCGTCAATGAACTCCCGATTGGTGACCCCCTGGATCCTGACCCCGTAAGCGACGTTTTCATAGATACTTTTTGGAAAAGGATTGGGTTTCTGGAAAACCATCCCGATTTCCCGGCGCAAATCCGTGATGTCGACGTCTTTCGCGTAAAGATCAATCCCCTTATACAAAATTTTCCCTTCGAGACGAAAGCGCGGGACCAAATCATTCATGCGGTTCAAGCATCGGATGAGCGTGCTTTTCCCGCACCCGGAGGGGCCCATGAGCGCGGTGACCGTCTGAGAGTGAAAATCGAGCGTCACACCTTGAAGGATCTGCTTGGTTCCATAAAAAGAATTCACGTTTTGAATTTGAATACTGACGTCCTGTTTCATCCCTACCACCTTTTTTGATTTTTGTGCCGTAAGTAAATGGCCAGGCCATTCATGAGCAAAGTGATGGTCAACAACACAATGATGCCGGCCGCCGCGTCCGCCAGAAAGCCTTTCTGCGGACGGGACACCCAATTGAAAATCTGGATCGGCAGCACGGTGAACGGATCTAAAAATCCCTGCGCGCTCAGATGGATATACGGGGATTCCGGTGAAAACGAAACCGGGTTGGCGGGCAAAAACGGAATGTACGTGAGTGCCCCGATGATAATGAGCGGCGCCGTTTCCCCGATGGCCCGCGACATCGCCAGGATAATCCCCGTCAAAATGTTTCCAAATCCTGCCGGAAGGACTTGGTGACGGACCGTCTGCCATTTGGTCGCGCCCAACGCGTACGACGCCTCACGGATCGACGAGGGAACCGCGCGCAGGGCCTCCCGCGTGGTGAGAATGATGACCGGCAGAATGAGCAAGGCCAAGATGAGCCCGCCCGCCAGAACGCTTCTGTCTAAATGCATCAGCCGGACAAACAGACCCAATCCCAAGATACCATAAATAACCGACGGGACCCCGGCCAAATTGGCGATATTGATTTCGATAAAATCGGTCAATCTGTTACGCCGGGCATATTCCTCCAGATAAATTCCGGATCCCACGCCTAAAGGAATGGCCAGAAGAGCCGTTGTCAGCATAATCCAAAGCGTGCCCACCCAGGCGGACAAAATGCCGGCTTGTTCCGGCTTGCGAGAAGGATAGCTTGTGAAAAAATCCCAGCCAATCCTTTGATATCCGTCCATCACGACGTCTATGACCAGCACGGCAAGAACCAGCAACCCAAAAAATGTTGCCGCCAGGCCGACGACTTTGAAAACGGCATCTATTTTTCTGTCCAGTTTCCGGCTACTCATAAATCTCCTGAAAACGCCGCTTCAATTTAAAACTGATAACGTTTAAAACGAACGTGAGGACAAAAAGCGTCATCCCGCAGACAAAAATCGTCCTGTATTCCAGCGTCCCGTGCGGCGTATCGCCTAAGCTGATTTGGACAATATAGGCGGTGATCGTCTCGATCGGAACAAGAGGATTTAGGGTAAATTTCGGCTGCTGTCCGGCCGCGATAGCGACAATCATGGTCTCCCCGATCGCCCGCGAAACGGCCAGAATAACGGCCGCCGTAACGCCCGAAAGAGCGGCCGGAAAAACGATTCTAAAAGCGACCTGGATTTTATGCGATCCTAAGGCGTAAGCGCCTTCACGCAGTCCCATCGGAACCGCATGCATCGCGTCTTCGCTCAAGGAGGACACCAACGGAATGATCATGATCCCCATCACAAACCCGGCGGAAAGCGCGTTGAATCCGGACAGGCCGGGGATAAATTTTTTTAACAAGGGAGTAACGAACAATAACGCGAAGTACCCATAGACAACCGTCGGGACCGCGGCCAGAATCTCCAGGAGAGGTTTGATGATCTGGCGCATTTTCGCAGTGGCGTATTCGCTCAAATAAATGGCGCTGACCAATCCGAACGGGACAGCCACGCTTAAGGCAATCAGGGTCGTCACCAATGTCCCGCACAGTAACGGCAGGATTCCAAAATGCTTATTGGTAAATAGAGGCGTCCACTGGGTGTCTGTCAGAAAATCAATGATCCTGACTTCCTTAAAGAATCCGACCGACTCCGAGAACAAGACATAGATGATCCCGATAGTCGTAAACACCGACAAGAGACTGCAGCACAGAAGCAGTCTCTCGATCAGCATTTCTTTGAACTTGACGATCTTATTTCTCTTCAACATAGACTGTGGACTGGGTGCGGGGTTAAATCTTGCTTAGGCCGGCATCGTATTCGCTTTGAGGCAATGGAACATAGCCGACTTCCTCGGACAACACCGCCGCGTTCTGAAGATAATACTGAACAAAACTTTTGACGGCCGGTTTTGTTTTCAGTGAATTTTTGCTGACATAGATAAAGAGCGGCCTGGAAAGCGGAGTATAACTTCCCTCCAGCACGGTTTCTTTAGAAGGCGTCACCGCCTGCGCGCCACCGGCGGCTTTGACCGGGACAATCTTCAGCTTGCCCGCGTTTTCCTCATAATACGCCAGCCCGAAATATCCCAGACCCCCTTCACTGGAGGCGACCCCCTCCACGAGGACATTGTCGTCTTCGCTGGCGGTAAAATCTCCACGGCTGCTTGCAGCCTTACCGTTGATGACCTCCGTAAAATAATCGAACGTGCCCGAGTCCGTCCCCGGGCCGAACAGCTGAAGGTCTTCTGCCGGGAAACCACTGCGGACCTGATTCCATTTCATAATAACATTTTGAGCGTTCGGTTCCCAGATTTTTTTCAGTTCTTCAACGGTCAGATAATTCACCCAGGTATTGCGCGGGTTGACGATAACCGCCAGTCCGTCATAAGCGACCGGCAGTTCAATATACTGAACCCCTCCCTCGCGGCAGGCATCAATTTCCTTTTGCTTGATGGGCCGGGAAGCGTCGCTGATGTCCGTCTCCCCGCGGCAGAACCGCTTGAACCCGCCGCCCGTTCCGGAGATACCGACAATAACTTTGCCTTTCCCCTGCTTGCCGAATTCCTCGGCAACGGCTTCGGTGATCGGAAAAACTGTACTGGATCCATCCACTTTGATAAGGTCAGCGGCCAATGCCGACCCCCGAGGACTGACCAAGCTCATCGCTAATAACAAAATGACATTGAACATCTTTTTCATTGGACTCTCCTATTTTTGGTTAAAATTTCATATTCACGTCGGCCTGGATCAGATGTTCGCTGGCTTTCGCCGCCTTGATCCGGCTCGACTGATAATAATCCAGGGCTAAAGTGACATTTTTATTAAGCCCGTATTCGAGGATCCCTTCATGACTGCGCACGTCTGTCCTGCCGCCGTAACGGTCTGAATCCGGCGTGAAGTCCACGAAAGCATCTTTGCCCAGGTTGGCGTAGATGTATTTCAACTGCCATTGCCCGTTGCTGACAACTTTTTTATCTCCCAATCTGGCGCCCAAAGCCCAGCCGGAATTGTTGTCCACAACGTTTCCATCGATATTACGGATGAAATCGCCAAAAATTCCGACCTCCGGAATCGCCTCGATTTCAAACGGCGTGGCTAACGCCAACTCTGCCGATGCGCCCGCGGAATCATAATCATACGTCAAGGCGCCGGTGCACGAACCGCTGCCGGCGGTAATGCCCGTATTGGTGACGGACGACCAATCGGGACAAGACCCTTTAAGGCCGTTGAAACTGTAATAAATTCCCGCCGCATTCGCGGACCAGTCCCCCTGTTTGAATTTCAAACCACCCTGGGTGTAATACAGAAACGGATCCACCTTGTCCGATGAGGTGCTGGTAATCTCATCGATCACCCAAGCGCCGATATTTAAATAAGGCGTTAATTGGTCATTCAACTTGTTTTCCCAATGCGCAGAGCCTCCCTGCGGATTGATATCACCATCCCACAACAGATCGGTTGGTTCCCAGAGGTAATCGGCCCGGGGAAAAACGCCGCCGGCTAATTTGACCGACTCCACCGGCTTATATTCCGCGTAGGCATAGTCCAGCCGGATATCAGGACGTTCAAAGGTATCCGTAAACGTCTGGTTGGTCGAACGCGGATCATCCGCGCCGCTGGCTATCCCGAACCCAACCTTGGTTTGATCGTTGGGATTTGTTTCTAACCCCAAACGATACCGGATGCGGCCGCGCAGGCGGGCATCCGCGTCTGTCTCTTTGCGCTCATATTGATAACGCAGACGAAAATCGCCTTTGAGCTTCGTGTTCTGAATCCAGGAAGGCAGGCTTTGCTTGTATCCATCTTCACGGATCATTTTTTCATCCGCGGCGATCTCACCCTGAAGATCCCCCGCTTCTTTTTCCGTTAAAATACCTTTTTCAATGAGTTTGTCAATCAGAGCGTCCACCGACGTGCTGGTGGCAAAGCTTGGAGCCGCGCTCCAGAGCCCAATGATACCAAAAATCAAGAACCCGATGAAGCTTTTCCTCATTTCTTCCTCCTTCTTTCTTATTACCTTAGTTGTCCGAGCATAATTTCCTTAATCCACGGATATTCACTTCAACCCGTTTGAGACAGCTTTGAACGTGCCCATCGACGGCGTTACTTGCTTCGATCGTCGTCAACAAGCTGTTCAATTCCTTGGCCTGGGAACGCAGCAAGGCCACAATAAAATCCTCGTTCCTGCCTAACAATCTTTGCGATATCATCGGTTTCACCTCCTTTCTCAT
>CAYIQK010000054.1:0-3685 GCA_964365515.1 uncultured Planctomycetales bacterium
CAATTTGTGAAGCAGGCAATGAAAACGGATCGGAAGTCACGGTCTTTCAAAGAGGAGGACAAATCCATGTTTAAGTATCTCAAAAGAAAAAAAAGGGGGCAGAGTACTCTGGAGTACGCGGTCCTCATTATTATCATCATCGGCGCCCTTTTGTCTATCCAGGTGTATATCAAGCGCGGCATTCAGGGGCGCTTGAAAGGCGCGGCCGACGACATTGGAGATCAGTTCTCACCGGGTTTCACCAATATGAAAACGGTGAAGTCAACTGACTCTTATACGAATGAGACTTTTCTCGATGGTGTCACAAAGTCGAAATTGCTTGACGACGAAATCTCAACAACGACAATGAATGCTGAGTTTTACAACGGTGAGCAGGAGTTCTGGGGTAAAAAATAATTGTTTTTGTTGTGAAACAGTTTAATGAGGCAAACATGGCTTACTTGGGGGAGGAAAAATTCTCTTTCAGGTAAGCCATTGTTTTTGGGGTTTTTATGTTAAAATATCTCAAAACCAACAAAGCCCAGGCCGTGATGGGGGAGTATGTCATGGTGTTTTTTTTGGTGGTTGCCATGGTGACCGCCATGACGATTTATTTCAGGCGGGCGGTGCAGGCGCGCATGCACGGCGCGCGCAATGCCATGCTCAATACCGTTTTGAACCGCGCCGGCACTTATTTCACCGGGAATATCCTGGCCGGATATGAACCTTATTATGCCCAGACGGTTTCGGAGGTCCGGCGAGGGGAGGACTCAGAGACCCGGCTCCTGGAGGGAGGGTCAAGCGGGATATTCCAAAAAGAGAGTAATGATAGTACAACGGTGACCACGCAAAGCCAGACCGCGCCGCCGAAAGACGCGAAGTGAAAGACGAGGGACGAAGAGATGAGAGACGAAGGACGAAAGATAAAGCCGAGAAAGGCCCAGACTATTCTGGAATACACCATCGTGATGGGTGTCATTGTTGTGATCATGTTTGCCATGGGCCCGATGATCAAGCGCGGCATTCAATCTCTCATCAAGACGGTGGCGGATGAGATCGGCATTCAGCGAAACGCCGATCAGCGCTTTGATGAAAGCGGTCATCTGGTGAGTTCGAATGTTTCGACCAGCTCCACCGTCGACAAAGTGACCAGCGGCCTCAGCGGCACGACCGTGTACTCTTATAACGACACGACCGGGACAATCTCTGCGACGGTTGTCGATTTGGGATTTACACCGCCGGGGAATTGATGAATAGTGAAAGGTGATGGATATGCTGAGAATAAATAAACGAGGACAAACGCTTTTGGAATACGCGGTTCTGCTCATCATTGTCATGGGGGCGCTTCTGGCGATCAGCAACTATTTCAAAAGGGGTCTGCAGGGCCGCTGGAAATCCGCGGTTGACGATCTGGGGGATCAGTATGATCCGCGGACCGCCGCTTCCTCAGTGGAACACATCCTGGTCTCCACAACCCAAACGGAGATCGCGACCGCAGGTAATGCCGAGACGGGATTTTGGACCACGCGCACGGACACTGCGACTTCGGCGGAACAAAAAATTGGGAATATTCAGATCGGATCGTATTGACGGCGTAATCAATGGTGAATGGTTAATGGTGGATGATGAATAATAAACCCTCAGCCAAGGCCCAGACTGCCGCGGAAGTGGCCGTGTTCGGGGCGATTCTGATTTTTGTCATTGGGCTGACGGTGCGCCACGCCCTGGATGTCGGTTACGCGCAGAATCAGAACTTGAAGGCGATGCGCTTAGCCATGAAGATGTCTTATGAGGCCTCGGAAGGGCGTACGGAGGCCTCCCGCAACGTGGCCACCGTGCTGTTTATCGAAGACCGCCTCACGGCTGATTCGGCCAAATATGGCGCTATCGACCGCACCCCTTATATGATCAGCGCGTCGGCGGCCCACAACAGGAATCTTTTTATGCCGGTGGATTTTGGCAGTAATGACGATCTGCCGGTTATGGATGTCTTTGTCAACGGCAAACACTTTGTCTTCACCACAGCCGCTTTCAAAAAGGTTGTTTTTGGAACGATCAAATATTGTACAGCTACATGCGACTCCTCCTGCGGTAACTGTAGTGGCAGCATATGTGATGCTGATGGTAACTGTACGCTTGACGAGACATTCGTGGAACCAAGTGCCGGCGTGGATTGGGACGCCAACTGCGCCACAAAGACGACGGTTTATCCATGTATACTTAGTGATTGCGATTCTGTCTGTGATAATTTTGTAGGAGGATGCGATCCTGACGTGCCCAAAACGATTACCAAGCTGGTCGGCTGTACGCGGTTGTACACCATCATTGACAATCATCCGCTCATCCCCGAATGGTGCGATGATGTTACGGATATGTGTCCCGCCGCTTGTCCAGCTTGCAATTTGACCGCGGATGAACGTTTTGACTTAGACCGTAGCAGCCCTTCATTTGCCACGCCCTTTGCTCCAGCCTCGGCAATTCCGGATGTCACGGGAGATGCCCTGCGCAAGGCTTTTTCCTGGCAATGGTATCTGGTCATGGCTTTTGATGTGGTCAAAAATAGGTGGGTTTTACCACCGCTTAACAAGGGCGAGGGGATTACTCTTGAATTCAGTGATTGTGAAAGTGGCTGCAAATCTTCCCGCAATACTGCTGTTGATGTGGATGGGGATCGCAAGCTGGAGCAGGTTATTCAGGATACCATAAAAAGCGATACAAACGGCATTATCGCGAGTTTTGGGGTGATAGACGCGCAGGACGGCGATTTGGATTTTACGATTGACGACAGCGATACCAAACCGCAGTCCGGGTTTACGCAGAATGTGTCGATGTATACCTTTGTTAGAGGGGGGACATATCTTTTGATTCAGGAAGGAAAACTTTATTCATTCATGGGCGATACTCGGCAATACATTCGCACGACCCGCAAAAAAGACCAGATCGATCTCGTGGAAAGGGAGTTTCAGCTCAGCAACAATACGGGCCGTTTTTGTTTTGGCGGCAATCCGACGAACTGGGCCAGTCCGCCGTATGACCCCGACGGCAAACCCATTGTCGCGGGTGTTGGGAATTTGCCCAATCCGGTGGAGGTTTGCGTCAATTCCAGAGAACCGAACACCCCCACATGTTTCAGCGGGCCCAATATTGATAAGACATGCATGGATCAGAATGATGATCCGACCAGTCCGTATTATTTGAAGATCTTTATTCGTAGCCGGATCGCCGGCAGGCACGGCCGCAAATGGGTTACGCAGACGGATGTTGACGATTATATCGACTTGAGCCCGCCGTCGGGGCTGTAAAGACGCGCCACGGCGTGTCTTTACGAGGGACGAGAGATGAGGGACGAGAGATGAGGGATGAGGGACGAGGGACGAAGGCGCAGGTCTTGATTGAATTCTCCTTTTGCATGATCGTGATTTTTCTCATGATTTATGCCGCGATGATGATCTTCCGCTGGACCGGGTCGGATTTGGCGGGCCGGCGGGTGGCGCATGATGATCTGTTGACGACGGGGATTGTACAGCGTTATGACGGGCCCGCCGCATGTCTTTCTTACGATCCAGCGTGCGAAGCGCTCATGGCGTGCGGCTGCGATGAGTACGGCGTCTGCTACTCCTGCGCGGGAGATCCGTCGTGTTGTAGTGACTGGAGCACGATCGCCGACGGCCCTTTGAAACAAATCGACCCTTATTTTTACCGTCCG
>CAYIQK010000054.1:3785-8317 GCA_964365515.1 uncultured Planctomycetales bacterium
CTCAATTTCAGCCGGTTGAGCCAGACCAAGACCATGACCACCATCGCCTCGGATACAGGCGCCAGTTACTTGGCTTCCAGCATGGCCAGTTATGGGCAGGCGATGGGTAGGAGCTTGGATAGGGAGGAGCATAGAAGATGCGGCCCGACAGGGGTTGTGATGATAATTTTCGCGATTATTATTATAATTATTATCATTGTGAGTTGGGGTACGACGGCCCCTGCTCTTGCACCATATATAGTGGCAGGGTTAATTTTGACAGTTGGAGCCCTTGTTATTCAAATAGTGGTTGTTGAGCCAGGAATTACCGCGAAGTGGAATCGTATCAAGGACAAGACTCTGCCGTCAACCCAGGACCGGTTCATCGACAACGCCATTCAGGGAGCATTGCAGAAGGTTGTGACTGATTCTGTCCTGGTCCCGGATCTGTACGATATGGACGGGGACGGCAAATGGGCGGACGCTCCGACATCCGCTTTGTCGAGCGATCCCGACAATTGGCCTCAGGATCGAATCGGCCGATTTGATTTTTATTATAGCAAACATCTGCGGGAGATCACCACTGAGCCGCCATCAGGCATTCTGTTCTTTGTAGAAGCGTTAAGGAATTTTTTGTATCAAGACATAACATGGGGTATTTATGATCCTTCTCCCAAATCCCCGGGATGTTTTCCGGCGCAGTGTGATCCGTGCTGTGTCCCCAATACGGTGACGATTTATCAGACGTTATATCCCCCATTGACCGATCCGCCCACTCCGGGGTTAAGGCCGGAAAATTGTCCTAATTCGACGGATGACGGGTATTGGGCAGGCGTATGCGGGGCCAAAAGCCCTTATGGGGTTTCTTACCCGTGGGTCTACGATCCGTTTTATGAGAATCCGAACAACCTCTTTTCTTTCCGCGAACAGCTCGGACGGGATGACGAGCACCAGTTGTTTGAAAAGGATTCGGGCAGTCCTAACGGCGCCCAGATACCCAATGGGCTCCCATGGCCTCCGCCGGTGCCGCCCACCAATTTTTTATTGCAGGATACCACCTCTTATTACACGGATCCTTATTATCCAGCGACGGATGGCCGGCCGGGCATTTTCCCGTTTTTTTACAAGGCGGCGGACTGGGCATTGGATCTGACACTCAGGAATCCGGGTGTCAATCGGGATCATTGTTACTGGTCTGATTATACTAATGGCTATGAAAACCCTTTGTTGTGTCCCGTCGGATTGTTGTTACCGGCTGAATTGGCCGCCCTGCCATTGGATCTTCCCAGGAATCCGGCCACTTTGGTGTATAACAAAAAACCGTATGTGGACGGCACCAATGTTGTGGTTGGCAGGCCTCCGTTAGTGCCGGATAAAGTTAGACCTCCCGAAGGTGTTTTGGCCTCATCTGGCGTATGCGCCCAGGATGCCTTAATGGATCTAACAGGGGCAACGGGTTTCTGGAAAAGGGGCGGGGACAGGTTTTGTTCGGCGGCGGTTGATACATTCGGCAATCCCAACTATCCCTACGCCACACAATGCGCGAAAAACAACCCTTCACTTTCCGCCGTCTCCCCTTGTCTGGACGGAGATTGTCTTTGCGGGGAGACTTCAACCGATGGCGATGTGGCGAATCCAATCAATTTTCCGGATGACGTGCTGGACAATCTTATTTATGGACTCGGGGATTTCATTGAGTGGGCCCAAGAATTGCTGGCCCAAGGCCCGTCCGCATTGGCTATGGATTTTGTGTATTGGTATCCGGACGCGGCCGCGTGGATTGAGCCGGGGACAGTCGCAAGCTCGGCTGTACGTGGGACGGATTGTTTTGATCAAACGTGCCAGGAAGAGGACGGATATCTTGTGAGGTGGCTGAAGGAGATCAATATGATGATTAGCCGGCTTGAGGTGTTGAGGGCGGGGCCGCATGTAGGAGTCGATACGGACGCAGGAGGACCAGCCACGGCATGCGACCAGGTCTGGTGCGTGCCGCCGCCTTGGTGTCCGGCGGTCCAGCCGGATGAGGCCGCCACGTTTGGCAGTGGAAATATCGAAGGTGTGATTGCCTGTCTGGATCATAATGTCAATTATACGGTGGGCACGGCAACAGGCAATGAGAAACGGTTTCAGGCGTGCCGCGACACCTGTGTTGATTGCAGGGATAATAATAATTGTGCTGGAGTTGACGCGGTGTGCGGCGATAACCCTGTTTATCCTGAGGTCGATTCGATATTACCAAGATCATTGGTCCCAGGTTTTGTGCCGATTGGTAGTTACGAAGCTCCCATCGTCGCCGATATAGATAGTCTTTTGAATTGCGGGGTAACGTGCGCTAATTGTATTGCGACGTGTATTCCTCAACTAGCATGTCAAGCTTTGTGTGCATGCATGGGGATCAACTGTTCCCTTGCCCCTCCCGCATTTAATTCGGCGGTGCAGTCAGCCTTAAACGAGGCCAAAGGATCCTGCAGCAGTACGGATACTTTTATTGATAATCTCGAGGCGAGCATCCCCGAGGCCGCAAACCAGGTGGAGAAATTCCGGCAAAGGTTGTCTTTTCTTCAAGGCCGTCTCTCTGAACTTAACCATATCCTCGACGATGTCCTGATCCCTGCTCGTGATCAATTTCAGGCTTTTTTGAACGGCCCGGCCAAAGCCCTTATCACTGCCAGGATTAATTATAAAGCCGTGAACACAGGCGTCCCTTATCAGGCCATTTATGCCTGGCGGACGTGGACGACGGATGCTCCTCCCACCGCCAGATGGCATATTGTCAGAGTGGATGCCCGTCTCCCCGGCAAATGCGACGATGCCTGCAATACGGCCCAGACAGCCACAGGAGATCCCGGCTGGCCGCGGATCAAGTCGGAGACAAGAGGGGGGGGCACCTCTCGTTGTTATCTGTTGAAAAATATAGAAGGGGCCGTGAAATTCCGCACAACGCGTTTTGATGAAAACAGAGGATCTTCGGTTTTTTTCCCCAACGGCGTGCCATTGTGGGAATTCAACTTTTTCCATCCGCAGCGTCCACCCGGCGACTATACGGATGCGGCGAATCCTTATAATCTGGTGAATTTGGAGGTCGATTGCGGGGGGAGCATCGTCGAGGATTTGCCGGGCGGAATTCCAGGATCCGCGCGGGATATTTACGACGACGCTTTTATTCTCAATGAACGTCTCGATATGGTTCAGGATCCCGGATGCATAGTTAGTTGTGAGAATACAGGTGATGATGCAGCTGTTATAGCGTGCAAGAGTTTGTGTTTGCCGATTACCAACACTATTTGCTGGGATCGGATTCAGAGGATTTTAACCCGCGGGGTCACCAGTGAGCGCTGCGCGCAATATTATTGGCATAAAGGAACTAATTGGGGGATGGGTTTTAAGTTTGTGCCGTGCAAGGCATTTTGATGAGCTCAAAACGCAAATCCAGGAGCAGGGATGTTACGTCAACATAAGAAATATGGCCACCCTGAAATTCCGAAGGAATTTCGGGTACAAAGTCCTGGGAATGCTTCGCATTCCGCAGGGCAGGCGTTTTTGGAATTCATGGTTCTCATCGTGATCATTTCGGTGGCGTACCTCGTATGCCAGAAGTACATTGTCCGCGCTTTCTCGGGACGGTGGAAATCCGTCGGCGACAGCCTCGGCCAGGGCCGGATTTATGATCCGCAACGGACGCTGGAATGCGCGTACGATTTTCAGTACACCTATTCTTGGTATAGGGTGGATTGTTATGATCAGCGTTGTGAGGACGAGTGTCTGACCGTTGCCAGCAACCCCACGGCTTGCAGGGACTGCATTGGTACTTGCGCTGTGGATAATTGTCAGTATTGATCAAAATCATAGACGCCCGCCTGAGGCGGGCAGGCAAAATTTTGCGTCTTTCCTGGAGTGCCCGGCGGTTTTGGGGTATACTTTGCTTATGCTTGCCACTCTTCTTTTCCTTATTTTCTGCACCGTCGGACTGATCGGCTACTCGTTGGCGCCTGCCTTGTACGGTAAGACCGCGGTCTTGAACGAAAAGCGCCAGCAGAGGTTTTCAACCCGCATGGAACACCTCATGCCCAGGCAGGAGGCCAAGAAGATCAGCCGTATCTTTGTGATGGCTCCGCTCATCTTAAGCCCGTTGTTTTATTTTGTTTTTCCAGAGGGTTTGAGATTTTTCGGCGTTATCTTGGGGTTTGTCAGCGGATTTATCTTCCCGGGCATTTATATCCAGGCCCTCATCAACCAAAGCAAAGACAAATTTCACAATCAGCTGGTGGACGCCCTCATGATCATGTCGAGCTCTTTCCGGGGGGGGTTGAGTTTGATCCAGGCCTTGGAGGCCGTCGTCGATGAGATGCCGGATCCCATCAACAAGGAATTCGGCATTGTGCTGGGAGAGAACAAAATGGGGGTTTCTCTCGAAGAGGCGTTCAATCACTTGTATCACCGCATGCCCATCCCGGCGGTTCAGCAGATGAACACGGCCATCTTGCTCGCGCGTGAGACCGGGGGGAATTTGCCTGTTATCTTCGCCCGGATTGTCACCAACATCAGGGAGACCA
>CAYIQK010000055.1:0-8277 GCA_964365515.1 uncultured Planctomycetales bacterium
GTTCCTCCCGGCTGGTTTGAAAAAGATGGTGCCGGTCCGGGAGTTCCTGCACGGGCCAGATCGGTTTCTTGCCGGGATGAGGGGCCCGCGGAACGTTCTGCAGCGGCCAATGCGGCTAACGAATCGCTAAGCTTAGCGTGCAATTCCGGATCAGTTTCTGAAAGAGAAGTCATAACAAGTTTTACGATGCCGGCAATTTTTCCCAGGGCCTTGTGCTCACGGTCCAGTTGCGGGATGTACATGCCCTTAAGCGCGGCGTTGACTTCAGGAGCCTGTGCCATGTCCCTGGCCTCATTGAGGATCTGGTATCCCTGGTAGACCGCGATGGATTCTTCGATCAGGTCTTCGTTTTTATCCTTGACGACGGCATCGTACGCGTCTTTTTCGGACATAAGCGGCTCGGATGAACCTAGTTTGCGCCCAACAACTGCCACAGCAGGCAACACACCCATTTCCAATTGCAATTTTGCCGCCATCTCTGCCCCGTGGTCATTAATGACCTTCGTGAGTTCAGGCAGACGATTCCCGGCATCCGAACCGGTTAATAACTCCGGATGCTCGCTTGCCTCTAAAAGATCCTTCTGAAGCCGCCGCATATCGTACCTGCCCCCCGAACGAATCACATCCTCCACGGCCTCGAACAACCATTTTTTCTTATTAAACATCTTGTCCCGCACCTCTTGAGGGCTGGGCTTGGTGATAACGCCAAACATATACTCGTGGGCGGTCACATGCGTTTTGATTTTCTCGACAACGTCAAAAATCTCATCAGGATTGACTTTATCCAAATCTATCCCCAGGTTCGTCAACAAATCTTCGCGCCACTTCCCGCCCTGCTCCATGATCCTGAAATAAAGCATGGCTGTCCTTAATCTATTCAATGCCTTTTTATCATCAAGACCAAACGCAGTAAACACGTTCTTTTGCTGATCGGGAGTCAATGTCTTAAAGACGCCATGGAAGGATTCGTGGCCAACGTTTTTCTGCACGTCCAGCAGATTATGCATCTTCTGGACATCCAGCACGATCCCCTCATCCTGATCATAGAGAGCATACGTGACCGTGGTAATCGGCCGGGCGCTGATGCCGGTATTGACAGGACGCCCTTTGCCGCTTAGAGCGATGCGCCCCATTCTGGTTTTTTCTCTTTCTTCGCCCAGCGTGCGATACGTCGGCGCCTGGCCTTTGACATCCATTTTGGCTAAGTCGATGAGAACCTCGGGCAGACTGTCGGCTAACTGCTCTAATTTTTGATTATTGGTTCTTGCCTCGTGAACTATCTTTCCTAAAGCGACCATCTGCTCGGAACCAAGATTCCTTATTGCATCGCGATGATAATATAACGCCTTGGCCAGATAGAAGGCGTTGTCTTTATCGGTCATGGTATCCAGGACCGTGAACAGCTTAAATAAATTGTCGCCGAACTCGGCTCTTAAATCAGCCACTTCTCCATCTTGGTAGGATTTTGTCAAATCATTGCGAAAAGCCTGGTTCGGATCTTTAACCCTTAAGATGTCATTCTTAATGGCGGCAATCTGATTTCCCTTCCATTGATCAAACTGTTCTTCGGTCGGCGCCGCGGGTAAAGACGATTCCAGGGCCTTTACCATCTCTTCAATCTCTTCAGGCCGGGCGTTACCGGCTTTCAGTTCTTTTCGAATCGCCTGAATCTCATCTTGGGCTTTTCCCCGGGCTTTTTCAGTTTCCTCCTTCACTTGTTCAAACGTCATCTTCTTAACTCGAGCCATGCGCTCGTTAAGAAGATTAACAGCATCCTCCGCCTCCTTGACGCTCAACTTCTTTCCTCCTCGATTCCCCACCATATAATCAATGAAACTTTTGGAGCGGGGGTCGCCGTCATCCGTCGTGCCGGCAAATAATAATTTAGAGAATACGTGGCTGGGGGTCGTCAACTCGGTGCGCATAATATATTTGATCCGCCTGTCCATCATGTAATTTTCATAAATGACCTCCCGCGGGCTTACTTTGCCGTTTTGAATTCTTGCCAGTTCTTTATTGAGATCGTTGAGTTTTTTATCGATTTTCCCGGCTTCTTTGTCTCTATATTTCTCAATGCCCCCTTCATCCTGCCTGCCGACCTCTTCTTTGAGTTTAGAAATCTTTTTGCTGACAGCTTCCTGATCTTTCCCCTTTTCGCTTAATTCGTCGGCCATGGTTTTCTCCAAATATTGCAGAAATTTTTTCGTCGGCATCTGTTTTTCGCCCTTGATATCCTGGCGCTGCTTTTGCAGGGTCTCGATGCGGGACCCAAGCTGCTGTTTTTTGAAAGCCACTGTTTCACTGTCAAAGGTCAATTCATCGCCCAGGCCCTGACGTCCCGTGAGCTTGACCAACGCTTCCTGGTAGAGATAATCTTTGACCAGTTCGATGATCTCCAACTCAAGCAATTGCGCCTTGGCCCTTAAGTGTTCGCTGTCGGATTGCATCATCTCGGCAACGGTGAAATACAATTCTTTCTTCTTAGTGGATATCCGTTGGCCAAGCTCACGGGACGTCACACTCGCAGATACAGGCGAAGCGCTTCGCACAATCAAAGTGATATTCTCGGTTGTGTCTCTCCCCAACATAGAAAGAACCTTCTCATCTTTGATTTTCTGATCTTCAGGAACTTCAGCTTCAAGCTTCGCATGCTCAGGAATACCTATTTCAGCGGGCCGGGTAAAAACGATTCTTTCTATTGGTTCAACATTAGAAGCCTCAAAGTTCTTGACCTGCCCGGCCAACTCGGGGTCCGCATTTAACCTCTCATTAATCACGCGGATAAGATCATCGGTTTGGAAAATCGCGCCCTTACCGTCCTTGCCTTTAAGAATAACTTGATCCTCCATTGGCGAAGTCATAATGAAATTGATCTCTCCAGCATTCAAAATATCCGCCACGGCATACAAGACCGATTCTTTTTGCTCTTCGCTCTTGAGATTTTGCAGGCTTGAAGGATGAAGTCCGCCATCGCGCATCTGCCGGCCAAAGGTGATCCTGCCGGCCTGAACAGTCGCTGTTTTCTGCCACTCTAAAGAGCTGTCGACGGTTAAGGTCCTTTCGCCTTCAGCGGTTGTTAAAGTCACCTTGGTATCACGCGGTAACGCGCCCACCGTTTCAAACAGCTTGGAATTATTCTGAAAATCGGCAGGGGATGTATTGAGTAAGGCTTGCTGGTCGGCGTTTAAAGCCTGGCCGGCGGGAAGAGTGATATTTGTAATGGTTGAAGAAACTCCAACTCCCGGGCCGCCCGGAACTCTTTGGCCGGCCCCAGGGCCGCCTTGAAATCCCAGGCCTCCGTGAGAACTACCTGCAAAAAAATTCTGCCAAAAACTCCTGGCCTGTGTCTGTGGCCCCTTTAGGCTGTTTGGAGAGGCGACCTCCTGCCATATCTCTTCCAAGAAAAGTGACAGAGAGGGGTTTACGGAACTAACCAGCGCAAACACCGGCGAGCTCACAAGGCCAATGGCTTGTTCAACCACCACTTCCTCCACCGCACCCTTCATTGCCATATCCACTGTCCCCGAAATAGAGCCCTTCACCCCTCGCGTAACAACACTGGCCGATTCTCTGCTTAAGAATCCTTCCAGCCCAAGGCCCGCACTAGCCTCAAGCCCCATGCCAACGGCCCTGAATCTTCTTCCAAAATCACCCGCTTGGATATTGGAGAGCATCGTCCCCATCGGCCGCATGCCAACCGCCAAAGCCACGGCGAAATAATAATTGTGCGGCTCAACATCACCCAAGAGGGAAGTCAGTCCTCCCTTTTCTTTATCTTTAAGATACGCTAAAGCTGAAGGCATTTTTAATTTCCCGACATCGCTCATCGTAACAGAGGACCCATCGGCTTTTAGGGCGCCATTTTTCGCGTCATCAATCGTCCACACTCCCAACAAGCTGGCATTATAAGAAATCTTGAAAGCTTCCAAGAGATTAGCGGCATCCTGGTATTTGACCCTGCTGGTCTCATCAGAAAAGGCGGCCACGGTACTTTTGATGAGCGCTCTTTCCCAACGGGTATTCGTATAGGGAACAACATATGTGTCGTACACGAAGCTGGCCCCTTCCACCACTCCGTAAAGGGCAGGCATCACCAGAAATGAAGTGTTAGCCGTCCCAACCCCAATCCCCACGATGGTTCTTGCCCCGCCATAAATATTGCCGAAAATGTTTTGTACATTACTTCGGGAGGCGGCGAACTTTACCCCGGCCGCGCCCAAGAGGCCATAAGCCGCAATCCCGGAACCGGCCGCCAAAAGAAAATTCTTCGTATTCTTATTCTGCAAATATTCCCCAACATAAGGGAGCTTATCTCCCGCCAGGGAAAGACCAACCATGCCTCCGCCGACCGCCACAGACGTTCCGGAGAACTTCCCCAATGTTTTTCCTGTTGTTTTCCAGAAATTGCCCGGGCCCGGACTGGCAAGAGCTTTTGTTGTTTCCAGGAAACGCCCCTTCCCCTGTCGAAAAGGCGTTGCCAGTTCCTTGAATCCTTCCTTCCATCCCTTCGAAAACGCAAGGGTCAATCTATTATTTTGATATACCCTGGCTGTATTGCCGGCGAGCATAAGAAGCGCCCCCGTCCCCAGAACATACGACCAATCGCCGTTGACAGGCTTCTGCGCCTGTTCCCACCGTGTTATAGATTCTCCCGTGAACTTCCCGTCCTTCTTTTCCAATCGTGTCACTCTTTGCCACGCATCGATAGATTTGCTCTTCTCAAATCCAAGGCCGATATTAGGCCTGGAGGCCTCGGCATACGTTGCCGGCGTGCGCACATCCAAACCAATGACTTTCTTTTCCTTATTTTCTTGGAAGTTGACTGTTTTCCCTTCCCAGCCATTATCCTTGAGGAACTGTTCAATATCCTTCTCATCTTTGAGCTTACCCTGGGCACGCAGCTCATTGACCCGCGCAATCAATCGCGGGTCCTCAACATATTCATACTTGGCAACTACTTCCGAAATAAGAGAATCAATAATGCCCTTTTTAGCCGCGTAATAAAGGCTGCCGGCTGCCGGGACACCCACAAGAGCATTCCCCCAATAAACCCCGAATTCCATGGCGCCCGCCTTGAAGCCAGAGGATTTCGCGTGAAGGTATCTCTTATCAAAAGCGGCATTCCCTGTCCCCATAAGATAAAAACTACTTAGCGCATAAACCGCGAGTCCCATATTCGCCACAACACTCGGCAGCACATCCTTCTCCGTGCCGAACACATCGGTTCCCGTCCCCAGATAATACATCCCCAAACCTGCTCCCACGCCTGCCAGGCCGTAAACCGTTGCGCGGCCGGGATTATCTTTCATCAATTTTCCAGGAAGCCTCTTTCCGAATTGAGCGCTGACTGCCCGTGAAGCAACTCCGATGCCTTTTGCCCATGCCGTTAAACCAACCGTCGTTCTCACTAGACTGTCGACATTATACGCCATGGATCCGAGGCTCTTTTGAATAGCTTCGGGATCCGATATGCCGGTCTGTAGAACCGCGATTCCTAAATTGGCGCCGCTAATCACCGGCAGAGTGTTGGCCGCCTGGATATGGACATCCCCCAATGCGTTAAGCGCCCGGGCACGAACTGAACCAAAAAGAAAAGAAACATCGGCTCTTCCCATCGGCTGCCCTGCGGGGTTGATGCCGGTAAAGTTAAGGTTCGCGGCGGCCGAGGCCCATGCAAGGTCTTTCAGTTCATTGCCGAATCCCCTATACCCCCGCATGCCTCCTGCGATGCCTCCAATCAGGCCGAATATTTCAACCGCTCTTGCCGGGCTGGCACCCTCTCCGCCGTGCTTCAGCACATCTTGCAAAACGGCTCCCATGTCTTCCATAGTTTGGAGAGGCGTCAAGGCGAAAGAAATTAAAGCCGCCGGTGTGTAGGTGACTAAAGCCATATTGGTATAATTCAATAAAAAGGCGGCCGGACCTCCCAGGACATTTTGATCCAAATAGTTATAGCTTAATCGTTGTTCGAGATTGTTGATGTTACCAATCTGCGACACCCTCTCTTCCCGATCTTCTTTAGAGGAAAAAAGACTGGAGAGGGAACTGCTGTTCCAGGCCTGCTGGGTCCATCGGCCGGAAGTCACAAAGAACCTTTGTGCCCACATTTTCGCGAATTCCGTTCCCTTCACCCCGCCGGATTGGGATAAAACCGTCTCATAGCCCTCGGTGTCGATATACGGCTCGGCGACATGGGAGGCGACAGCGTGCGTTATCCCTCCCACCAAGACTGGATGCCTCGCGGCGAATTTTCCCGCCGGAGGCACGATGCGCAGCGCCGAGCCTGTGACTTTGCCCAATCCCCCTAAATAACCTTGTACGCCTCCAAGCAATCCTTTACTATAATAAATCATCCCAGGCAGGGATGCGCCGGCGAGAAATGAGGAAAGATAGCCGCCCGCGGTTGGATTCTTGGCGGTAGCGCCATAAAGGACGGCGCCCGCTGTTCCGGTTGCCGCGGAGGCGGCAAGGAGGGGATGACTGGTAAACGTTGTACTCCTGCCCAACAAAGGAATGTCCTTGGCGCTCAAGCTCAAACTGCCGCCCGGGGTCTTGCCGGATAAGATAACACCCATGACGGCGGCGTGGAGGGTGTCTCCCGCAGAGGCGAACTCCCCCGTCGTCAGAAGGCTTTGTCCCTGGACAAGACCGGCCCCTGTCAGCCCGTAAGCAAGCGCTCTTTTGGCGGTATACCTATCGACAATACCTTTGACAACGATATCTCTAAGCGCTTTTTTCGCCGCTTCGCCGCTTGCATAGGCCGCGGGAGATAGTAAACCTCCGCTGTAAAGCGTCGCGCCGATTTGAAAAGCCGTGATCCCTGCCTCAGCCGCGTACATTAATCCCTTGGCTTTCGCCGCTGTGTTGGCATCGGCAAGCTGAGATCTCCGTTCACTGGCTTTGACATAACCGGCCGCCTCAAGGGCTTTCTCTCCAACGATCAGGGTATTACCGTCCCTGAAGCCTGCCCTCCACGTCCCATCTTCTGCCATGTAAGCAACCCCAAGATCATTGTCCTCCAAATTAAAAAGTCCTTGTCCCTTGGAAGAAGAAACCTCCCCGCTATCACTCGATGCCAGCAGGTCTTGCAAGGCCTTCCGCAAAAACCCGGCTTTCGCCGCGGGATCAGAATCGACAACGGCAGATTTTTTCTGGGAAGGATCGGCGCCGGATGAGGCATAGCCGTCCAAAAAGACTAATTGACTCGGGTCAACGCTCAAAACGGTTCCGTCCCCTGTCCGCACGTCAATATTGTTATACCAGGAGTCCGAATCAAACCATCCATTGCCGCCAGTGTCCGCAAGCTGTTTTGATATAACCGCTCTTCGGCCCCCTTCCACAGTAGTCACTTGAACTGCACCCTTGAGCCCCCCTATTTCCCTGCGCTCAACTTCTTTCCCAATTTCATATTGCGTGATAACGGCGGCGTTTTCTTCGGTGCCGGGATCGAGATAGGCCCGCGCAATCTTTGGCGAGAATCTCTCTCTGATAAGATAAAAACCTCTTCCATCCGCTATGGCCCCAAATCCTCCCTTTCCTACGGGTTTTTCCAAAACACCCCATGCTTGATCTGTAACAGCATACGAGCCAACGAGACTGGAATAGGCTGTATCGCCTGCCAGGGAAACGAAGTCTATGCCGGCCCCAGGGCCTTCCCCTGGAGTGATTCTGCCAATCCGGAAATACGTCTCCGAACCTTTCCCAAGCTCAAGCAGGGCTCTTTGAATATCAATGTCGCTGACCGTTGCTCTAAGAGGACCGTCTTTGGGAAAAGTTTCTGCGCCGGGCTTTCCCCCGGGATCAGGATACCTGATACCAATCTTCAGGCCTGCGTTATTATTGTTAATATAATTCTCGAGAAGACCAGGGGTTGTGAGCACTTCCTCTCGACCCGACCCTAATTTATAAACTATGCCGACAGGTTTTTTGGTTTTTCCATCCGCTCCTACACTCTCCTCTAAGCTCCAGCCAGTGATTCCGGCAGTGATCAGCTTCCCCTCTTTGTCTTTCTTGGGGGTAAAAAATTTCCCGTCAAACGTCGCGGCCGTGACAGACCCTGTAACCGAGTATTGGCCTTCCACAGGGATAAATGATGTCCCGCCACCCCCGATATCTTGAAGGACCGTCATACCCTTTTCGCTGACACTGGTTGTTTTCGCCAGCGTGCCGCCGGCGCCTCCTGGTTGAGCCTGTTTCTGCATCTCGGCATCCATGATCTTAACAGCCGTTTCACCATTGAATTTTTTGTTGTTCAAAAGATCTTTTTTAGACTCAGGG
>CAYIQK010000056.1:0-8134 GCA_964365515.1 uncultured Planctomycetales bacterium
GACATCCATCCAACTTATGAACAAACGACGATCACCTGTGCCTGCGGGGAAGTGATCCACACGCGTTCGACAAGAAAAAATATCCGCGTGGACATCTGTTCCCAATGCCACCCATTTTTCACGGGCGATAAAAAGTTCGTCGATACCGCCGGGCGTATCGAACGTTTCTCAAAGCGTTATCAAAAACCGCAAAAATGATGAACACCGAAAAATTCGCGAAGACAGAACAGCGTTTCCAGGAATTGGAACGTCTCTTGGCTGATCTTCAGGTCATGGGGGATCAGGCTCAATACCAGAAGATTGCCAAGGAGTATTCGGATATCACGCCGGTTGTGGCGGCCTTTCAGTCGTACCGAAAAATCCTCACTCAGATCAGGGAGTTGAAGTCGCTTCTCGAGGAAAAGCACGATCGGGAATTCGAGGCGCTGGCCAAATCAGAACTGGAAGATTTGCAGAAGAAAGAGAAAGATCTTTCCCAGCAGATTGAGGACCTGGCCAATCCGAAGCCGCAGGAAAAAAACCGGAATCTGATCATAGAGGTCAGGGCCGGGACCGGCGGGGAAGAGGCAAGCCTGTTCGCCGCCGATTTGTACCGGATGTACGCAAAATATGCCGAATCCTGCGGGTGGAAGGTCGAACTGATGAGTTCCAACGCATCCGAAACCGGCGGGCTCAAAGAGGTGATCTTCAGCGTCAGCGGCAAGGGCGCGGAAAAACGTCTGAAGTGGGAGAGCGGTGCCCACCGTGTCCAGCGTGTGCCCGCCACAGAGGCCTCCGGGCGCATCCACACCTCCGCCGCCACCGTAGCCGTGCTTTATGAGCCCGAAGAGATTGAGGTCAACATCGATCCCAAGAATCTCAAAATCGATGTGTTCCGTTCCTCGGGACCCGGAGGACAAAGCGTCAATACGACCGATTCGGCCGTGCGGATCACCTATCTTCCGACGGGCATGGTGGTTGTGTGCCAGGACGAACGCTCACAGCTCAAAAACAAGGCCAAGGCCATGAGGGTCTTGCGCGCAAGACTTCTGGATCAGATGCGCCAGGAAAGTTTCAACAAGACGGGTGAGGACCGCAGGATGAAGATTGGCAGCGGGGACCGCAGTGAAAAGATCCGGACATACAATTTTCCTGACCGGCGGGTGACCGACCATCGCATCGGTTTCAGCACGTACCGATTGGCCAATGTGATGGATGGGGAACTCGATGAAATCACGCAGGCCCTGGTGAAGGCCGAGGAAGAAGGGGTCCTGTCATGACTGAACGTGAACAGATGCTCATGTCCGTCCTGGATTGCCGCCGGGTCGATCTTTTTGTGGATCCGAAGCGGCTGACGCCGTCTCAAGAGGACTTTTTTCAGCGGATGAAAAGCCGGCGCGACACCGGCGAACCTTTGCAGTACATCATCGGTCATTGCGAATTCATGGGGATAAAAATTTTTATTGATCCGCGGGTTCTGATTCCCAGACCCGAAACGGAGCTGTTGACTGCCATCGCCATTGAGCGATTGGAAAAGTGTTCGCCCCGGAAACCACTTCGCATCCTGGATCTGGGGACAGGCTCCGGCAACATCGCCATTGCTCTGGCCAAAAACATCGAAAATGGACGGATCCTGACTGTCGATATTTGTCCCCGGGCTTTAGAATTGGCGAAAGAAAACGCGCGGTTCAACGGGGTTGATCACAAAGTCGATTTTTACTGTGAAGACATGATTTCCTTTCTTCAACGACGGCCGGATACCAACGCGCCGTTTGATCTGATCATTTCCAACCCGCCGTATGTTGCTCACGCAAAAATCTCCCAGCTTCCTGCCGATGTCCGGCAGGAGCCATGGCTGGCCTTAGACGGCGGGGAAGACGGGTTGAACTTTTATCGGACGATCATCGCCGGGGCCTATCGTCTTTTGGCTGATAACGGATTTCTGTGCATGGAAATAGGGGACGGCCAGGCCGATGCGATCCAAAAAATATTTGAAGATCACCCCTGTCACCCTTATGATCGAATTTGTTTCAAGGAGGATAACACCATGACCAAACGCATTGTGATCGCTCAAAGGAAGGATCTCCCATGGATAAACTCGTGATTGAAGGCGGCCGGCCGTTGGCCGGCACAGTTCGGATATCGGGATCAAAAAATGCGGCCCTGCCGATCATGGCCGCGGCGTTGTTGACGGATGAACCCTGTGTCATCCGCAATGTCCCCAGATTGCGGGACACCCTGACGATGGCGAAACTTTTGCGGTCTTTGGGAAAGAAAGTCGATATCACCAAAGATGAAGTGAGGATCGCGTCCAACGGACCGGCGAATCCTGTGGCGGATTATAATCTGGTCTCGACGATGCGCGGGTCATTCTGTGTCCTTGGCCCGCTTTTAGCGAAACTCAAAACCGCCCAAGTCTCGCTTCCCGGAGGATGCATCATCGGCATCCGGCCCGTGGATTTGCACTTGAAGGGGCTGAAGGCCTTAGGGGCGAAAATGGATATCGAAAACGGCTATATCATCGCCAAGGCGAAAAATTTGAAAGGCAGTCACATTTATCTGGGCGGGGGTTTTGGGTCGTCCGTCCTGGCCACAGCCAATGTTTTGATGGCCGCGACCTTGGCGAAGGGAGAAACAGTCATCGAATCCGCCGCTTGTGAGCCCGAGGTCGAGGATCTGTGTCATTTTCTCATCGCGATGGGCGCGAAAATTGAAGGGGCAGGGAGCCATCGCCTGATCATCAAAGGAGTTAAGGCATTGCACGGCGTTGATTTCAAGATCATCCCCGACCGCATTGAGGCCGGCACGTACATTCTGATGGCCGCGGCTACAAAAAGCGCGATCACAATCGCGGGCGGATGTTATTCTCATTTGATTTCCCTGATCGATCAACTTAGGCAGTCGGGGATGAGCATTGTCAGCGAAAGGAATCTGATCAAGGTGAAGTGCCCCAAAGCGCTCAAACCTATTGGAGTCACGACTCAACCTTACCCTGGATTCCCGACGGATCTGCAGGCCCAATTCATGGCTTTCATGTCTTTGGTCCCGGGGGTCTGTGTCATTACGGAGAAGGTTTATCCCGACCGCTTCATGCACATCGCCGAGTTAAACCGTATGGGCGCCGACATCCGCCGGGAGGGAGCCAATGCCATTGTCCAGGGAGTCAAGGTCTTGCACGGGGCGCCGGTCATGGCCTCGGATCTGCGGGCCTCCGCGGCTTTGGTGATTGCCGGATTGGCGGCGAAAGGGAAAACCGAAATCCACCGCATGTATCATCTGGAGCGCGGTTACGAAGACCTGGAACAAAAACTGCAAGCCTTGGGTGGTAAGGTTTACCGGCAGAAGGAATAAGCCATGATATTGATAATCGATAATTACGACTCATTCACTTACAATCTCGTTCAATATTTCGGGGAGTTGGGCGCGGATTTGAAAGTTTACCGCAATGACGCGTTAACACTTCCGCGAATCAAGCGGATGCGTCCGGAAAGGATCGTGATATCGCCGGGCCCCGGCGGACCGGAAGATGCAGGAATTTCGGTGGATCTCATCCGCGAATTCGCGGGGAAAATCCCCATCTTGGGCGTATGCTTGGGGCATCAATGCATGGGATACGCCTACGGCGGCCGAATCATCCGGGCAAAGAAGTTGATGCACGGGAAGACCTCCATGATTAAGCATGACAGCAAAGACCTTTTCAAAGGAATCGAAAACCCCTTTGAGGCCACGCGTTATCATTCCCTGGCGATCGAGCGCGCGACCATGCCATCTTGCCTTAAGATCACTGCCTGGACGACGGACGACAAAGAGATCATGGGGGTTCGCCACAAAAAATTCCCGTTGTGGGGCGTCCAGTTTCATCCGGAGTCGATCTTGACGAAGGCGGGTAAGGACATATTAAAAAATTTCTTAACATTGAAGACGTGAAATCCCACATCCACAAATTACACAATCGCGAAAACTTGACCCAAAGCGAAATCGAAGACGTGATGCGTGAGATCATGGCCGGGAAAATTCCTGAAAATGACATCGCCTCCTTTTTGCTGGCTCTGAGGGAAAAAGGTCCGACCGTGGACGAAATCACCGGGGCCGCCCGTATCTTGCGGCAATTTGTGATCGGCATCAAGACCAAACACAAGGATATTCTGGACACCTGCGGGACCGGCGGTGACAAAAAGAATACATTCAATATCTCCACCATCACCGCCTTGGTTGTGGCCGGGGCCGGCGCGATTGTCGCCAAACACGGCAATCGTTCCATCTCCAGCCGTTGCGGCAGTGCCGATATCCTGGAGGCCGTCGGGGTGAATCTCAATGTCGAAGAAAGGCGCCTGGGAGAATGTCTCGATGAAGTGGGGATTGCCTTCCTGTTTGCTCAACGGCTTCATCCGGCGATGAAAAATGTCGCGGCTGTCCGTAAAAAACTGGGCGTGGAAACGATTTTCAATATCCTGGGACCCTTGACCAATCCCGCGGCGGCCACTCATCAGTTAATGGGGGTGTACGCCGCTGATCTTGTTGAACCGATGGCGCGCGTGCTCAAAAATCTGGGACTCAAACGGGCGATGGTTGTTCATGGCAGTGACGGCTTAGATGAGATCACCCTCACAGCCAAATCTTTCATCAGCGAGTACGACGGCAGGGAGATCATCTCGTATGACATTTCTCCGGAAGAAACTGGTTTTCCTTTGGCGAGGCCGCGGGACTTAGAAGGCGGAGACCTTGCGGCGAATGTCCGGATACTGGAGGGTGTTCTCAACGGCAAAAAAGGCCCTCAGAGGGATATTGTTGTCCTCAATTCGGCTTATGCCCTTTATACGGCCGAGAAGGCCGGCAGTATTAAGGAAGGAATCGCGTTGGCGGAAGACTCCATCGATTCCGGCAAGGCCTTGCGGAAGCTCAATGATTTAAGAAAATTTACAAATTAAATGGGTTCCAATTTTCTCAATGCCATCCTGGAGTACAAACACCGCCTTCTGGCGCAGAAAAAGGATTTTTATGCGCCTTTAAGAAAAAAGGCCGAGACAGCCGCCGCCAACGAAAAGAAAAATTCCTTCAAAACGAGTATTGCCCAGCCCGGGCAAATCAACCTGATTGCCGAAATCAAGAAAGCATCCCCATCGGCCGGCGTTATCCGCAAGAATTTCGACGTGGTTCAGATCGCTAAAATTTACGCCGAGCACAGAGCGGCGGCCATTTCCGTTCTCACGGAAGACAAGTATTTCCTCGGCCAACCCGAATATGTGAAAACCGTCAGCCAATGCGTTGATCTGCCAGTCTTGACCAAAGATTTTATCATCAGTGATGGCCAGATTGCCGAGGCCAAGGTCAATGGAGCGGCGGCAGTCTTGCTGATCGTTGCCATTCTAGGAGATTCTGAACTCAAAAATTTCCTTGAGCTCGCGCGAAGCCTCAACCTCGATTGCCTAGTTGAAATCCACGACGAGAAGGAACTCGACCGTGCCATGAAAGCCGGAGTACAGATCATCGGCGTCAATAACCGCGATTTAACTACTCTTGAAGTGAATTTGAAAACCTCACAACGCCTGATTCCCCGGATCCCCAAAGACAAAATGATCGTGGCCGAAAGCGGCCTGCGCACCCATGATGATATTCGCCGGATACAGGATTTGGGCGCCCACGCGGTTTTGATCGGGGAAACCTTCATGCGCGCGAAGGACATCGGACAAAAAATTGAGGAAGTGATCTATGGCCGTTAGGGTCAAAATTTGCGGGATGATGAGTAACGAAGACGCTCAAGCGGCGGTTGAGGCTGGAGCTTGGGCAATTGGTTTTGTCTTCCATAAAAAAAGCGCGCGGTATATCTCGCCCAGCAAGGTACGCGCCATTGTGGAAGCCCTGCCGCCTTTTGTGACTCCCGTGGGTGTCTTTGTCGACCACAGCGAGCACGCGGTGCGGGATATCTGCCGCCTGACGCGCATTTCGACCGTCCAGTTTCATGGCGAAGAATCTCCCGGTTACTGCAAACGCTTCAAGCATTTCAAGATCATCAAGGCCTTTCGTGTGAAAGATACTTTTGATTTCAAATCCGTCCTCCAATACAAAATCGACGCGTACCTGTTTGACACCTTCAGCATGACCGCCCCTGGCGGAACAGGGAAGACCTTCAACTGGGATCTGTTAAAGAACTACAAATTCGACAAACCCGTCATTCTCTCAGGGGGCCTTAATCCCGAAAACGTCCGCCAGGCCGTTGAAACCGTTCGTCCTTATGCCGTGGACGTCTCGAGCGGCGTCGAAAAATCCACCGGTATCAAAGACCAACGACTGATGCAATCCTTTATGGCGTCTTTACGCTAAGCATTCCCAAAATTTTTGCCTGCTGGCCTTGCCATCCGTCGGAAAATATGCTATATTACCACTAAGCCGATAAAGGTAAACCCGGGGAAACCCGGGGACACAAAACTCCAGACCTACGTTGTCTAGACCGGGAAGGCTCCTGGAAGCGTCGGAGCACAAAAGACAAGACCTAAGGTCAACAGGCAATATGGTGGCTGAGTTGCCGAAGTGAGATGAGGGGAGAAACCTCCCTTTATCGGCTTTTTTTTCGCATGAACCTCATCCTTCTTTCTCCGAGTGATTTCATCGAATCGCGAACCCGCGTGCGTCTTGACGACCGCCGTTACATTCACATCCGTGATATCCATCGCGCCAAAATCGGTGATGAGTTTTGCATCGGACTCATCGGCGATCGTATCGGAACAGGGAGGATCACGTCCTTAACGGATCATGATTTGGAAATGAGCACCCGCTTCAATCAGCAGCCGCCCTCTGCGCTTGCGGTGACACTGATTTTGGCCCTGCCGCGGCCCAATATTTTGAAACGAACCCTCCAAGCGTCAAGCGCGATGGGTGTCAAAAAGATTTTTCTCATCCACTCGAACCGGGTGGAAAAAAGTTTCTGGCTAAGCCCGGCCCTGCAACCTAAAAAAATTCAGGAACAGCTCATCCTGGGACTGGAACAGGGGAAGGATACTGTTTTGCCGGATGTCCAGTTACGGAAATGTTTCAAACCCTTCACCGAAGATGAATTGCCCGGATTGATGCGCGGCACACGGGCGCTGGCCGCCCACCCGCAGGCGAGCGAGGAGTGCCCGCAGGACATCCGCCGGCCGGTGACCTTGATGATCGGTCCCGAGGGAGGTTGGATTCCCTATGAAATTGAAAAGTTGACCGCGCTGGGATTCACCCCAGTTCATTTGGGAAATCGCATTTTGCGCGTCGATACCGCCGTACCGGCCTTGCTGGCGCGGCTTTTTTAATGTATGAGTGACGAGACACGTTACCGCCAACTTCAGGAAGAACGAGAGAAACACTGGGAATCCCTCTGTGGACATTGCGGTGCCTGCTGCGTCGCCGCCGACGGCGACCCGTGCGAGCATCTGGAAAAACTGGACAACGGCCGGTATTGGTGTAAAATTTATACCAACCGTTTCGGTATGCACAAGACCAAAAGCGGGAAAAAATTCTGTTGTTTTCCGATCCGAGAGATTTTGCATAACCCCTGGCCCGGGGATAGCTGTTGTGGATATAAAAAATCAAATGAGCTTCCAATACGTCCGTAAAATCCCAACGTTCCAAGAAATCCTAAAAGAAATGCCGCTTCCGGCTGACCTCAAAACGGTCAAAGCCGGGCGTGACGCGCAAATTCGTGCCGTGTTCAAACGCCGCAACGACAAATTTCTTCTGATCATCGGCCCTTGCTCGGCAGACAATGAGGACGCTGTCTGCGAATACGTCTCGCGTCTGGCCCGCGTCCAGAAAAAAGTGGAAGATCAACTGATCCTGATCCCAAGGATTTATACCAATAAACCCCGCACGACCGGCAAAGGATACAAGGGAATGGTGCACCAGCCGGTGCCCACCGAAGAGCCTGATCTCGTGGCTGGGCTTAAAGCGATCCGTAAAATGCATATCCGGGCGCTTCAAGAATCCCGCCTGACCGCCGCGGACGAGATGCTTTATCCGGCCAATTACCCTTATTTGGAAGACGTCTTGAGTTACGTCGCCATCGGCGCGCGTTCGGTCGAAAACCAGCAGCACCGTCTAACGGTCAGCGGCCTCGATATCCCCGCGGGGATGAAAAATCCGACAGGCGGCGACATGACAGTCATGCTCAATTCCATCGAAGCGG
>CAYIQK010000057.1:0-2571 GCA_964365515.1 uncultured Planctomycetales bacterium
GTCTTTCATCCCAGCGAGGAGTTTCGAAAGAAGGCTTTGATCAAGGATGCCTCGATTTACGAGGAGGCCGCGAAGGACCGTGAGGCCTTCTGGGCCAAATGGGCTGAAGAATTGGACTGGTCCCGCAAATGGGACAAAGTCCTGGAATGGAATCTGCCGTTCGCGAAATGGTTTGTCGGCGGGAAACTGAACGCCTCCTACAATTGCCTGGACCGGCATATCAAAAATGGCCTGGGCGCTAAGACGGCCTTGATCTGGGAGGGTGAGCCCGGCGATGAACGGATTCTCACTTATGAGGATGTCTACAGGGCCGTCAACAAACTGGCCAATGCGATCAAGTCTTTGGGGGTCAAGCGCGGCGACCGCGTGGCGATCTATCTTCCCATGATTCCTGAGGCCGTCTTCGCGATGCTGGCCTGCGCCCGTGTGGGCGCCGTGCATAATGTTGTCTTCGGCGGTTTCAGCGCCGATTCTTTGAAGGACCGTATCCATGACGCCCAGGCCAAAGTCCTCATCACCGCCGACGGCGGCCATCGCCGGGGCAAGGTGGTTGCTTTGAAGCAGACGGCTGATGAGGCGGTCGCGGACTGTCCGTCGATCCAGCACGTCGTTGTTGTCAAGCGATCGGGAAGCGAGGTCCAGATGCGCAAGGACCGCGACCATTGGTATCACGATCTGGTGAAAGACGCCGCTGATTATTGCGAACCGGAACCAATGGATGCCGAGGATATTCTTTTTATTCTCTACACCTCCGGGACGACCGGCAAGCCCAAAGGGATCATTCACACAACCGGCGGATACATGACTGCGGTGGCGGCTACGACGCAGTGGGTTTTTGATTTGAAGCCGGAAGATGTTTTTTGGTGCACGGCAGACGTGGGCTGGGTGACGGGGCACAGTTACATCGTTTATGGGCCCATGGCCAATGCCGCGACCCAGGTCATGTTCGAAGGCACGCCCGATTACCCCGAGCGGGACCGTTTCTGGCGGATCATCGAGAAACACAAGGTCAGTATTTTTTACACCGCGCCGACGGCCATCCGTTCTTTCATGAAATGGGGGACGCAGTGGCTGAAGGAGCGCGATTTGTCTTCTTTGAGACTCTTGGGAAGCGTCGGGGAACCGATCAATCCCGAGGCCTGGATATGGTATCATCACAACATCGGGAAAGACAGGTGTCCCGTCGTTGACACGTGGTGGCAGACCGAGACTGGAAGTATCCTCATTTCTCCCTTGCCGGGCATCACGCCTTTGAAACCGGGATCGGCCGCCAAGCCGTTACCTGGGATCGGGGCGGTTGTCTTGACCGAGGACGGCAAGACCATTGAAAAAGGCGGCGGGTATCTGGCGATCACGACCCCCTGGCCGTCGATGCTGCGCGGCATCTACGGCGACCCTCAGCGATACCAAGACACTTACTGGAAACGGTGGCCGGGCCGGTATTTTCCCGGCGATGGCGCCAAGATCGACGAAGACGGCTATCTGTGGCTTTTGGGACGGGTCGATGACATCATGCTCATTGCCGGGCACAATATCTCGACGATGGAGGTGGAAAGCGCCCTGGTGGATCATCCCGCGGTGGCTGAGTCCGCGGTTGTCGGTATCACGGATGAGATCAAAGGACAGGCCATCGCGGCCTTCGTCATCCTCAAGGATGGCAATGCGCCGGGGGCGCAGATGGAGGAGACCTTGAAAGATCATGCCGCTCGAAAGATCGGGGCGATCGCGAGACCCCAGAAGATCATCTTCACCGTTGATCTGCCGAAGACGCGAAGCGGCAAGATCATGCGCCGGCTTTTGCGCGACATCGCCGAAGGCCGCGCCTTGGGCGACGTGACGACCTTGGCTGATGTTCACGTCGTCGAGGCCTTGAAGGAGAAGTATCGGGAGGAAGCGTGATTTAGAGGGAGGTTATCATGAAAACCGGATTGTTGGACATTTTGGTTTTTTCAGCGCTGTTTGTCTTGGCGGCTAAGAACGCCGCATCCCAGACCGGCCGGCTCCAGATCACAAGTTCGGCCTTTGGGCACAACCAGACGATCCCGAAGGAATACACCTGTCAGGGCGCGGATGTCAATCCGCCGTTGGATATCCGCAACATCCCCGCCGGGGCAAAGAGCCTGGTCCTCATTATGGATGACCCTGATGCGCCGATGGGGACGTGGGTGCATTGGACAGTCTGGAACATCACCACTCATATCACAGAGATTCCTGAAAGCAGTGTTCCCAATCACGCTCCATGGGATCCCAATTCTCCAGCAACTCCGTTGCCTGCCATCCAGGGGGTTACCAGCTTTGGAAGAAGTGGTTACGGCGGGCCTTGCCCTCCGTCGGGCACGCACCGGTATTTTTTCAAGCTTTATGCCATTGATACGACACTCACCCTTCCTTCAGCGGCTTCCAAGAAAGCATTGGAGAAAGCGATCGAGGGGCATATCCTGGATGAGACGCAGTTGATAGGGCTGTATCAAAAACAGTGATTTCAAGTGTTTTCAAGGAAAAGAGGTTGTGTTATAATCCACGCATTCCTATTCACTTCAATCTGAGGAAATCATGGTTAAGAAAATTTTA
>CAYIQK010000057.1:2671-6824 GCA_964365515.1 uncultured Planctomycetales bacterium
ATGGTTACTCTTCCATAGGCAAAAAACAGGTCGTTGCCGTCACTGGTCTTGTCTTGATCGGTTTTGTCATTGTTCATCTCGCAGGCAACCTCTTCCTCTATTTGGGACCGGAGGCTTTCAACGGTTATGCCAAGAAATTGGCGGGCTTGCGTCCGGGGTTGTATCTTTTGGAGGCAGGCCTTCTTGTCCTATTCCTGACTCATCTGTGGCTGACGGCCCTTCTGGTCGTTGAGAATCTCCGGGCGAGACCGTTACGCTGCCGTCTTGTCCGGTCCAGCGGTGAGAACTCGGTGGGGGCGAGGCTGATGCCGCTCACGGGAACCGTTATTGTGATTTTTATCCTGTGGCATTTGCGGGATTTCACCTTCACGGATCAACACGGCCCGCGCAGTGTCCTTTCCGACGGTCAAAGCCACGGCCTTTACGGAATCGTTTACAATTCGTTCAAGGATCCCGTGCACAGCCTGCTCTACGTCATCGCCATGACGGCCTTAGGGTTTCATTTGAGCCACGGGATTCAGAGTTTCGTCCAGACGCTGGGGTTCAACCACCCGCGTTATACGCCGGCGATTCAGAAGATCAGTAACGCTCTCGGATTTTTGATCGCGTTGACCTACAGTTCGATCCCTGTTTACGTTTTGATGCATCGGTAGATCATCTCTATGAATCCATTGAATGCCAAAATTCCCAGCGGCCCTTTGAAGGATAAATGGACCAATCACCAGGCCCGGATCAAACTGGTCAATCCCGCCAATAAACGCAAATACCGTATCATTGTCGTCGGAACAGGCCTGGCCGGGGCCTCGGCGGCGGCCTCGTTGGCTGAACTTGGATATGATGTGAAGGTCTTTTGCGTCCAGGACAGCCCCCGCAGAGCCCACAGCATTTCCGCCCAGGGGGGAATCAACGCGGCTAAAAACTATCCCAATGACGGTGACAGCGTCCACAGGCTTTTCCACGATACGATCAAAGGCGGTGATTTCCGATCGCGGGAGGCCAATGTCTATCGTCTGGCCGAGGTCAGCAACTGCATCATTGATCAGTGTGTGGCCCAGGGCATTCCCTTCGCCCGCGAGTACAGCGGTTATCTGGACAACCGTTCTTTCGGCGGCGCGCAGGTCTCGAGGACCTTTTACGCCCGCGGACAGACCGGTCAGCAGCTCCTTTTGGGCGCTTACGGCGCTTTGATGAAAGAGGCGGGGAAAGGAACCGTTCAACTTTTTCCCCGTACCGAGATGCTTGATCTGGCCGTGATTGACGGTAAAGCCAGGGGGATCGTCACCCGCAGTCTCATCACCGGTGAGGTACAGTGCCACGCGGGGGAGGGGGTTGTGTTGGCGACGGGAGGCTACGCAAACGTCTTTCATCTTTCCACCAACGCCAAGGCGTGCAATGTCACTGCCATCTGGCGTGCCCACAAAAAAGGGGCTCTTTTCGCTAATCCCTGTTACACCCAGATTCATCCGACCTGCATCCCCGTCCACGGTGATTATCAGTCGAAGCTGACCTTGATGAGCGAAAGTCTGAGAAATGACGGCCGTGTGTGGGTGCCGAAAAAGAAAGGCGATACGCGTCGTCCGTCGGATATCCCGCAGGACGAACGGGATTATTATCTGGAGAGAAAATATCCGAGTTTCGGCAACCTGGTGCCGCGCGATTTGGCCTCGCGCAATGCCAAACAGCAATGCGATGAAGGCAAGGGTGTGGGATCCAGTGTCCAAGCGGTTTATCTGGATTTCGCCGAATCCCTCGGACGATTGGGGAGAGAAGTCATCCAGGAGCGTTACGGCAATCTGTTCGAGATGTATGACCGCATCACCGGTGTCGACGCTTACAAAGAGCCGATGATGATTTATCCGGCGCCGCATTACACGATGGGCGGTCTGTGGGTGGATTACAACCTGATGAGCAATCTGCCGGGGCTGTTTGTGATCGGAGAGGCCAATTTTTCCGACCACGGCGCCAACCGCCTCGGTGCCAGCGCGCTCATGCAGGGTCTGGCCGACGGTTATTTCATTTTGCCATACACCATTGGAGATTATCTGGCGGAACAGCCCTGGGGACGGACTGATACCAATCATCCCGAATTTCAGGAACTCCGGCGGCAGGCTGAGAAAAAGACGCTGGGTCTGTTGGGGATCAACGGCCGAAAGACCGTTGACGAATTCCACAGGGAACTGGGGAGATTGTTGTGGGACCAATGCGGGATGTCCCGGAATGAAAAAGGATTGAGGGAGGCCCTCTCGAAGATTCCTCAAATCCGTGAGGAATTCTGGCGGAACGTTCGTATCCCGGGTTCGGGAACGGAGTTGAACCAATCCTTAGAACGCGCCGGACGTGTGGCCGACTTCCTTGAATTCGCCGAGCTGATGGTCTATGATGCCTTGCATCGGAAAGAATCCTGCGGCGGACATTTCAGGGAGGAGTTTCAGACCCCCGAAGGCGAGGCCCGGCGCGATGATGAGAATTTCTGCTACGCGGCGGCGTGGGAATTCAAGGGTGTCGGAAAGGAACCGGTGCTGCACAAAGAGGATCTTCATTTTGAGGAAGTTCAACTGGCGCAGAGGAATTATCAATGACAATCAATCTCACCTTGAAAGTCTGGCGCCAGAAGAATTCTCAAGACAAAGGATGTTTTGAGATTTGTCAGGCCGCGGATATCGATACCGACATGTCTTTTCTGGAGATGCTCGACGTCGTCAATGAACGGCTGACCCAGGAGGGGAAAGAGCCGATCGCCTTTGACCACGACTGCCGGGAAGGGATCTGCGGGATGTGCGGGTCGGTTGTCAACGGCCAGGCCCACGGGCCTTTGGCGGCCACAACCCTTTGCCAGCTTCACATGCGCCATTTCAAAGATCACCAGACCATTGTCATTGAACCCTGGCGGGCCCAGGCGTTTCCCGTGATCAAGGATTTGATTGTGGACCGTTCGGCCTTTGACCGGATCATCGCTGACGGCGGTTTCATCTCGGTGAAAACGGGTTCGGCGCCGGAAGCCAACGCCATCCCTGTCAATAAACAGAGTGCTGAGCTCGCGATGGATGCCGCGGCCTGCATCGGATGCGGGGCCTGTGTGGCCGCCTGTCCCAATGCCTCGGCGATGCTTTTTGTCGGCGCGAAGGTCAGCCACTTGAGTCTTCTCCCGCAAGGGAAGATCGAGGCCGCGGATCGGGTGACGAAGATGGTCCGCCGGATGGATCAGGAGGGCTTCGGGAATTGTTCCAACGCCTACGAATGCGAGGCCGCCTGTCCCAAGGGGATCAGCGTCTTTCACATTGCCCGGATGAATAAGGAATATTTCTCGGCTAAACTTTCCTGAAACAGGGTTCAGGGTTTAGGTGTTTGTGTAATGGTTAGGTAATAATTTCAAGGAGGGAAACATGGAACAAAATACAAAAAATTTTCTGAAGAAAATCAAAATCAACACGTACATTTATACCCTGATATTTATGCTGGTGGCGATGGGTTATGCCCTCAAGCATACCGTCGGCGCCGAGGTGTCGATGCTGTTATTGGCCGCCTTTGCCTTTTACACGCTCGGCCGTCAGGTGCGGCTGATTTCGGATTTGGAGGCAGGCGCCGTCATCGATACCCAGCCCAAAGTCTCGCCGATCATCCGCGGGATCGTTTACTTGGTCGTGATTCTGATGGTCTTGAGCGTGATCATCAGTTGATATCCTAACGTGATCTATGCACCTCACCATCGATCGAGAAACGGTTGCCAAATTTGACGTCCCTGGGCCGCGTTATACAAGCTATCCCACCGCCCCCGTATGGTCGGATGAGGTGGATGAAGGTGTCTACCGGTGTAAACTGGCTGCCTTAGGGGCATCGGATCAAACGCTGTCGCTTTATATCCATATCCCTTTTTGTAAATCCTTATGTTCGTATTGCGGATGCAATGTGGTGATCCGCAAGGAGGACGAACGTTTTGGCGATGAGTACCTGAAGTTTCTTTTCATGGAAATTGATTTGGTCCGGAAATATTTGGGGGCAAAGAAGAAAGTCCGTCAATTCCATTGGGGAGGCGGGACACCGACTTTTTTAAGCGAGGGCCAGGCCGAGCGGCTGTACCGGAAGGTTCAGGAAAATTTTGATATTGACCCCACCGGCGAGATTGCCATTGAGGTGGACGCGCGCACCGTCGGCC
>CAYIQK010000057.1:6924-8080 GCA_964365515.1 uncultured Planctomycetales bacterium
ACGATTCATGTCACGGAACTGGGGAAAATATTCGTCCGGAATGTCTGCATGGGTTTTGACTATTATTTGAGACAAAAAGGGTCTTATCAGAAATTTTCGAGAACGGTTTGAAAAAGAATGGAGGCGCAATGAGCGAGCAAAGACGAAGCCGGCGTTCCGCCATTGAATTGGCCGCTTCATTCGGGATCGGGGATGACCCGCGGCCGCAGAGGGAGGTGAAGATCGATAATATCTCCTCCGGAGGATTTTGTTTCATCGCAAAACAGAGACTGCGCCCCGGCCAGCATCTGGATGTGGCTGTGGATCTGGATCTTCATGACCAGGTCATTGTGCCGGTGAAGGTCATGTGGACACAGAAGATGGGAAAGACCGGCCAATACCGCATCGGCGTCCAGCTGATTGAATCCGACGGCCCGGATTTCGAGAGGTTCATGGAGTTCTACAAGAAGCAAACATAATCCCAAATTTTGCGGTTATCTGGAGCGTTGTGAATAATTCATTATTCCTTCAAGCCTTTGAGGGTGCCAATCCGCAAGTCCCCGTCTGGTTCATGCGCCAGGCCGGACGCTACCTGCCGCAATACCGCGCCCTGCGGGAAAAATATTCGCTCGAGGCGATGTTTACGACACCGGAACTGGCGGCGGAGGTGACCTGCCAGCCCATCGGAATCCTAAACGTCGACGCGGCGATCCTGTTTGCCGATATCCTGACTTTACCCGCGGCCATGGGGGCGAGCGTGCGTTTCGACAACCGCCGGGGGCCGGTCATCGAGACGATTACAGAGAAGAAAGACCCCGACAAGGCCCTGCACGACTTCGAGCATATTTCTCATGTCGAGGAGACCATCCGTCTCGTACGCCGGCGGCTGCCCGCGGGGGTTCCTTTGATCGGTTTTGCCGGCGGGCCGTTTACGGTGCTGACCTACCTGATTGAGGGGGGATCTTCCGTCAACTTCGCGCAGACGTTTCGTTTCCTCGAAGAACACCGCGCGTGTTCTGAAAAACTGATGGAAACCCTGACCCGCAACACCGTCCGTTATTTGAACCTTCAGAAAAAGGCGGGCGCGGCGGCGTTCCAGCTGTTCGACAGCTGGGCGGGGATCTTGCGTCCGGCGGATTTCGCGCGTTGGGTTTTACCGTACGTCCAGAGGATCTTC
>CAYIQK010000058.1:0-3273 GCA_964365515.1 uncultured Planctomycetales bacterium
CAGCAGTCCCATACGAGTGACATTGGGGACGGTTAAGGCTATTGAACGAAATGACAAAGGAGAAATGACAGCCAAAGTTGTTGAACCAAGCGGACAAAGAACATACGATGTTCCGCTGTCATCGGCGGATGGTATTGATTTTAAGGACGGTCTCAAAAATTTTGCCAGCCGGTTGCAGGGAACGGGAAATGATGCACGCAGACAAGTGGTTTCCGAGATAGCTTCTCTATATGAGACATCACCACCTCCGGTGTATATTTATGAAAATACCGCGCTGGGGGCAGGCGATGGTTTCGTAGCGAAAACCACCGCTGGTCAAGACGCTGTCGGCCTTCACGCGGCCTTTGCCAATGATCCTGCGGCGATATTCCGGCAGACAAGCGGCTATGCGCTTGCGCGCGGCGACATGAATCTTTCCCTAACAGATAATACACTCCGAGATACCCTTCGAGTTACCTTTAGAAATCAGCCCGAGCCTATTGAAATCAATCTGGATAATCATCTCAAGTTGATGGATTTGGCTAAAACCGCCAAGACGGAAACTCAGCTTTTGGACGTGTTGCAACGGTATGTATTGAGTGAGGCTCACGCGGAATTGAAGCAAAAGGTTGATTTGGTGTCTAAGTTCGAGAGTCTTCAAAGAGATGATAAGAGATCAGGCGGGGTTTCCAGCCAGAAAGAATTGCAAGAAAAAGCGGTGATAACTATTCAAAATGGCAAATCTGTTGTGCTGGCTGTTTTCAAGCCGCAGGATTTGAAGGGTCTCAATACCCTGGGAGAAAAGCTGGGCATTGGTCATGGGATAGGTGATGGGGTGTTAAGGTATACCGGTCCCCAGATGCAGGACGCGGTTCGAAGAGCGATTCAAGAAACAGCGGGAAATTATAACCAAACGGGCGAAGATATCAACTTTAACGTCTATAAAGTCGGTCCGAGTTACGCGGTCCTGTTTGAAGGCGTGCCGCCGGAACAGGGCAATGCCTTCACCGAAGAGGTAATGAGAAAAGTCCTTTTGAGCGCGGATGAATCAGAAAATAATTTCAAGAATAAAGTCGTCCGTCTCGTCAAAACAGATCTTTCGAAGGAAAATCCGGCATTAGTCGAGACATTGGATGCCTTCACGGCGGAAGATGTGCATTATTATGCCGGTATTTCACCGGTTTATTCCGGCGGAACACAGGTTAATTTGGAAGAAGCCAAACGGGTCGCGGATCAACTTTATCGTCAGGCCGCGCAGGCCGGGAAATTTGCCCAGTTGAGTGAGTCCAGCGGCCGTCTTGCGCAGACAAGGCGCGCCATGACTGAGGAGGCGCTTAGAAGGCCGGATTCTGTTGATTTGGGCCGGGCGGCGGCACGGATTGAAGAAATTCGAAAACCTTTATTAAAAGAGGCCAAGACAACACTGAGAAGCGCTATCGCGACATTTACGCCGGCGATGGAGGAGGAGATCAATCAGACAATTAAGGGGCTTGGACTGGATGAAGAGTTCGCGTTTGATAATCTTACGGATGGATATTCGGAACCTTTGGGCGCTGTGAAACAAAGATTCTACGGCGAAATTCGTTCCGGCAATGTTCGCGAAGCGGAAAATCTTATTGATACAATCATTGCCCGGAAGGCGCGTTATACAGGCGCGGTTGTCACGCCTCAGGACAATGTTTTTGTTCATAACGCCCATTACAAGAATTTTATCAATGAAGCGGCGCGCCTGCGTCCCCAAGAGAATCTGGCCGTTGCCGCGAGAATGGGGCCCGGGTCGGATGAGTATGGCATTGTCGTTTGGGATGCTCGTAATGAAGAGATATTGATGTATCGTTTAGACGGCAATAATATCGGTGCTATCTCCAGCACCCACGGCCGCCAGGCGGGAGATGAAATTATTGACCGTCAGCTTTTGGTGAGCAACCGCGTGGCGCAGGAAGCCATTCACCAGACACAGATGGGAATTGATGAATACATTCAGTATCATTTGCCGCGGGCCATGCATGAGGAATTTAAAGACGGCCGTTACCTGACACCCGTCAATTATACGATTGCCCAGCCGGAAATTGTTGTCAGAATGCCGGCGCAGCAGCCATCCGCGCCTCCAATTCATCTTATTGATCGCGCCACCGGCGAGCTTTATGAAGTGACATTGGATAATAAAATTATGGAGCGCGGGTCCGGCGGCATTCCGATTCCGGTGATTCGAGACGGCCGGGGCGAAAGTGTCACGGCCCAGCAAGTGAATATTGTTGTAGAGCGTTTGGACGATTATAAGGTTAAGGTTACGGCCAAAGATGGAAATATTTTAACCATATCTCCGCGAGAGTATGACGTTCTTCGGAATCAGGAAAAATTAGATTTGACAAAATTAGCCGGACGTGTGGAAACTTTGCCCTCCGTCACAGCCGGATTTGTGCGCATACCGCTGAAGAATATACTTCCTGAGTCCATTGCCGATACAGATATTGCCTTTGCGCAGGGACGCGCTGATTCTAAAGGGGAAGAGATTAAGAACAAAGATGTCAAGCCGTATCAGCTTTTACATAACGGTCAGATGCCTTTTGACCGTATGGTTGCTGAGGCTGAACCGTTGACAGCAGAAGCGATCCGTAGCTTGCCGCGGGAAGAGCTGACTCCGGCTCAACGCGCTGTCGGCGAATGGATGATCCGTCAGGCATCTTATGCCGGTGATACATATAGGCGGCAGATGCTGGATCCAAGCCGCCGGATAGTCAGCTCACCGATGGATGAAAGACAGCGGGAATCTTCTTCTTCCAGCAGCCCGATGGCGCGGCCGCGGCCGGAGCTTAAGGCATTGGAGCTTGCTTTGGCTTTGAAGAAAAATTGGGCAGCGACGGAAGTGGCGTTGCGCGGCATGGCTGACATCGAAGAAAGGTATGGCAGGATTGATGAAGAAATAGCGGCATTACAGAATGCCGTCGTCGGGAAAGAGACCATGCAGGAACTCATTGAAAATCCTCAGAAGATTCAAGATATCGCTCCGGTATTAACTGGCTTTATGGAAAGGAATCCGGATGCTCTTGGCAGAGCCAGGGGAATGAAGGGACTTGACACAATTTCTGATTTGGCAGCGCGCGAGGTTGTTCGTTTAGTCCAGAACCCGGATCCGGAGAATCCAGAGGATCCGAAGGGATTCAGTGTCTTTAGGACCAAGCTGATCTCTCAAGGGATCAATCCGGACACAATGGCAGCGGTTCAGAGTGAGCGGGAGGCCCTGCGGGAGACTATTCGTCGAGACCCGCAAATCATCAGCAAGGCCCAGGAAAT
>CAYIQK010000058.1:3373-8077 GCA_964365515.1 uncultured Planctomycetales bacterium
CAGCCCCCAGACCAGCAGTCCGACGGCCGTGGAAGCCGCGGTGCGGTTGGATCAGGCGTGGCAGGAATTCCGTACGGTTTATCATGAGATGTACGGGAAGCGGGCGCCTGAAGTGTACTGGGCAATCATGCGGGAGAGGGCGGCGCAAATAACAAAAGATCAGACAGTTCTGCATCTGGGGTCGGGGAATTCCGTTCTTCCTTTGATTGATGCCTCGCTGGGCGCCGGAAGGGTTGTTGTGACGGACATTCGTCCCGCCGCCATGGATGAAATTAGAAATTTTATTAAGAAGGATACAAACGGTATTTTAAGAAACATAGAAGTCAAAGAAGATCCTGTGGACGTCAATGAATTGTCAAAGGCCGCGAACGGCTGGACATCCGAGACATACGATCATGTCGTTATGCGAAACGTCTTCTCCTCTTCGGAATTCCGAGGCCGTCCAGGGGACGCGGGCGAAGTCATGGAGGGGATCAGCCGAATCCTCAAGCCGGGAGGGACGTTGTCGGTGACAGATGATCGGCAAAGAAGGCCGGGGACCGGGGATATCGTAACGGTCCAAGAGCTTGTAAAAACAGAAAAAAGTCTCAAGGGTGACTATGAAAAGATATCCGAGATCCGAGGGCAGTTAGGCGCTTTCGCCCCTGTATTGAATTTAAGACGCGTGGAACCAAGCAGTCCGATGGAGGTTTCAATCAAACGGATCAAGGAAATCAGCCAAAGGAATTTGAAGGACAAAGGAGAGATATTGCTCTTTGCTGCGCCGAAGAGCGCGGATTTGAATGAAATTGCAAAACAATTGACAGAGGATTCTTCTGTTGATGGACAGCATATTTTTAAGGTCGAGGCTGAGGAAGTTAAGGAAATCAGGCATGGAGAAACAATCATACGCAGTATTAACAAATTTTATCGACTGGGCAGTCAAGATTCAAATCCGGTGGATGTTGAAGACATCATACAATTGCGCAATGAGGGATTTTCTCCGGTTGTTGTGAGCTATCGGGACACACCGCTTGCCCCAGATTTCGAGCCTACGCGTCGTTTGGTGAAAAATAGTTCTGTAGGTATTGGGGTTCCTGGATTTGAACGATCTCCCATCCAAGAGCGTTATGGTGTTGTGTACAATGTCAAGGCTATGGGGCCCAATTACAATATCTCTGATTTGGTTAAGGCTGTTGCCGACATCGATACACAGTTGCAGTTAGATGGAAATGTTAATTTTGTTCGAACCATCGGTTCTGTTCGGGTTTTAAGGGAGTCGGATCGGAACATGCTGGCAGAGATGGGTGTGGTGAGGGATAGGGAGATTGCTATTCTTGCTGAGTTCAACGGAGAATACAAATTGTTCGTTAGTCCGGATCTTGCCAATAATCCGGAACGCATTTTGGGGATACTCAAAGGGGAGATTGCCAGGGATTCTGCTGAAGCGGCGAATATCGTTTCACGACGAGATTTTACCACATTTGCGGATGATCTGACGGATCAAGAAAGGAGAACGGTGGGTGGTTGGGGCGCGAATTTAGCTCAAGAAATTATGAAAACAGTTATAAAGGTTGGCGGGATCAACGTAATGCCTTTGGATCAATTGTTTAAAGAGAATGAATCATTCGTTGATTCATTTCACGAGAAGACCGCGGAAACCGTAATAAGCGTTAAATCATTTGGCGAATTAGCCGATCAACAAGAACTGGCAGGCTCCTCGCCGATGAATCTTGACTCAACGAAAGGCAAGATCCTCGCGGGTGCCGCCGCGGGCGCGGCTTTGACTTCTGTATTGGTTTTTGGTGTTCCAAAACTCAAAGAATATTCCATGGGCAGTAAAGACGCTATTGTGATGCATGAGATTTCCGACACGAAAGATGCGACGCGGGCACGAGCCTATTCCGATATGGCGCAGAAATTAAATTTAAGCGGCGACCAAGAAGTGGGAGGATTTTGGGATAGAAAAAATAATACGGTTGTTATCGAAGATGTGAGTAACAACGAAAGCGTGTCTATTTCTCCCCATCCTAACGTGTTGCACATTCATGGCCGCACCGACAATGTTCTTGCATGGATGCCTTCTCTTCCTGATTTACTGGCTGCAACAAAAAGACAAACCAGCGACATTGTCATCCCCACCACGGACAATATTTTTGTAGTCATGCTTGTCAATAAACAACAAGAAAAAGACCGTCCATTTGTCGAACTTCTTACGCGTGAGGATAACAGAATTATCCAAGAGCTAGAGGCGGCCGGCAATTATTCAAAGGAAAGACACCAGAAGGCGCTTGAGGAGTTTCTGTCGAGGGAAATATTCAGCAAAATGCCCAGGCTGGAGGTTTTTGAGCCGTTTGAGAAAGGCGAGTCTATAGACTATGATCCTTCGACATGGTTCGTCGTCGCGAAGGTGATGGGTCTTGATGGAAAGGTAGGGAGTATAAACCGGCAGGGGGAATTTGTTTTTGATACCGGTTTGAGCAAGGAAGATATCAGGAGATCTGATGATTTTCAGGATAATGTGTATCGTGGAAAAATTAAAATACAAGGTATTAACTCAGGTTCCTCGCCGGTATTTACCACAGCTAATATAACAGAGAAGAATTTTAGTGTGAAGAAAGTGCCGGGCAGTCAATTTTATCTAACCAAGAACGAGTGGTCAGGATATCAAAATCTTTTGAGCGTGGACATCATGGAAGATGCCGGCCAAGGCACGCCAGCCATTGGAAGCATTCACTATAAAGAGAATTCAGACAGTATTGAAATTCGGGGCATGAGTATAGAAGAAACGCATCAAGACAAAGGGATTGGCACGAATGTCCTCAAACTGTTTGTGGATGAAGCAGGGCGCGCGGGCAAGAGTTTCGTGGAGGTTAAATCGGTCGCGAAAGGCGATATTCTCAGGTACAAGCGGATGTTTGGCAATCTTGGCCTTTCCGTGGAGGCGGATGATATCCAAGGCAATTGGGCGCCTGTCCCCGAGGATATTTCTTTGATCCCGCGCGCGTCCGTCAACTTAAAGGCGAGGCTTTCGGCATTGCCCAAAATAGTGGATCGTCCGGTGGTGAGCAGCCCGGCGGTTGTTAGTGAGAGCTGGAAACAGGTGGAAGCCATGCTTGACAAAGCTGGAGGAGAAAATCTCCAGCATATTCCAGGATATCGGAAAGAATATGGCCATCTCGATTGGAGAGAAGAAGAGGTGTCGATTCAAAGGTTGTTTGAAGATAACCCGTCCCTCTCCGCCTTTGAAAAGCTTAGCCAGGAGGAATTCCCTGATGTTAAACAGTATGCCCAGCTTGATACAGAATCACCTCCTATTATGGTCGTTATCGAGAATGGTCAATACCGCATAAAAGACGGTCTTCACAGAACCACAGCCGGCAAAATCAAAGGGCGGGAGATGATAAAGGCCTTTGTTGCTGAATATAGACCCCGATCTAGTTCCAGCATCCCGGCGGAAGGGGATCGTAGCGCGACCTCCTCCTCGCCGCTCTCCGAAGAAGAGAGGCAAGGGAAACTCGCGGAAATCAAAGCGGCGTTTAGAGAAAATCCGTTCATGACGCGCAAAGAGATTGCTCCTTTGGTCGGCGTGAATTGGACAAGCGAGACGAGAGGGCCTGATGTCACAAGGGAATTGCAGGAAATCACCGGCGAGAGAAAGGCCTTCAGTGCCTTAAAGGCTGAGGCCTTGAAGATGAGAGTCAGCCGGCAACTTGAGACCGATCCCTTTATTTCGCAAGAGCAGATGCTGAAAAATATCGGCTATTCGGGCACCTCCAAGGAAGGCGGCAGGATGTTGCGCGATAGCTACGGCATCGATTTTAAAGAGATGCAGAAGGAAGTTATTGTGCCTGAGATAAAGAAAGAAATAATAGCGCTCTTTAAGAATGGCAAGACGACACAGGCGGAAGTTCTGCAGGTTCTCAACGACCGGCATCCCGGCTTTTTTACCGGGACCGACAGGTCCAGCTTGTCTGAGCGGCTGACGCGGCTTGGCATCAACTGGGACGCGCTGAAAGAAACAGCTAAAAAAACAGCCGCCTCGCCGATCCGAAGATTTGAGAATTATGAGAAATTTACCAACGTGACAGGGCAGTCCTTTAGGAAAATTTATGAGGGACTTGCCCGGAATGGCGATTTGTCCGCCGGCGAAGTGAAGGAAATTGAAAGATTCCAGGAACTATTGCCCGGGTTAAATAAAATATACGATCGGATCAGGGAGGGGGAAATCTGCGGGAATTGTGTTGATGCCGCGTATCAAGTGGCCGAGCATTTTGATCAGGCCCAAATACCCGTCGTCTTGCTGGATATTCAGTCAAAGACGCCAGCGGACGAGATGGGATTTCTTAATGGCCATGTTGTTCCAGCGATTAAGGTGGCAGGGAGTTGGTTTATCGTAGATCTCGGGGTTGACCAGTACGATCCCAAGAACGCTGATGTTGTCAAGGCAAAGATGGCCGAACTGCAGAGACCTGGCGGGGGCACAAAAATTAAATTTACAGAAGAAGAGTTTAACAAAAACGGCATTGTTGTGTTTCCCGTCGAGATGATATGGGATCTGCCTAAAGGAGAGAGGGAGAATCGATTCTGGATGTATTCTCCCGTGAAGAGCCTGGTCGTATCTCCCTGGAGACAATCTCATGACGTCGAAGAAGAACTCCAAATCTTCGACGGCGACCAGCTCGCGGACGTTATGAAAAAGGGCCCGGCCGCATTTCAAAACAT
>CAYIQK010000059.1:0-8047 GCA_964365515.1 uncultured Planctomycetales bacterium
AAAGCGTCCAGTTCATTCATCGGCTAGTAGACGAATAATCTCCTCACAGATTTGTCGCACACTTTTTTTATCTGTTGCGATCGTATAATCGGCTTGCGCGTACAAAGACTTGCGCTCTTCCATAAGCTGACGGATCTTGGCTTGTGGGTCAACCGCCTTTAATAAAGGTCTATTTTTTTTGTCTTTGATGCGCTGGTAAACGGTCTCAGGGGAGGCAGACAAAAAGACGATGACGCCTTTTTTTCGCAGTTCTTTGATGTTACGCGGGTTTAGAACAACACCGCCGCCGCAGTCGAGAACAACCGACTCTTTTCCGGCAACTTCCCGTACCGCTTGGGTTTCCTGTTCCCGGAAATACGGCTCGCCGGATTCCTCAAAGATCCGGCAGATCGCCCGGCCTTCGCGCCGTTCGATCCACTCATCCGTTGAAATTGCTTCACATTTCAAAGTAGCGGCTAACTTCTTTGATACCACAGACTTACCAGAGCCCATGAACCCAATAAGCGCAATATTCTTTTGAGACATGGGTGAATTGTAACACAAGGCTTTATCTAATACAACCCATATCCACTTAAAATCCAGCCGAGGATTGCGTCTCCCCAAAAAAGACTGATCAGGGCTCCCAAAACTAAGAATGGTCCGTAGGCGATTGCGGTATCTTTGGTGCGGATTTTTTCAATGATCCCATACACTGCCCCGAAAAACGGAGCTAGAAAAAATGTCAAAATAGCCAGCTTCCATCCTAAGAAAGCGCCGACCATGGCCATGAGCTTGATATCCCCGCCGCCCATCGATTCCTTCTTAAACATAAAGTCGCCGAGGATTCCCATCAGATAGATGATTCCTCCCCCAACCAACACACCCAACACAGACAATCCCAATGACTGCAGATGCAGCCATATCCCTTGAGAACCAACGCGGACGCCATGCAGTTCCGGCAACAGAAAGCTGAACAAAAGCCCGGCCGCGATTCCTCCCAAACTAATTTCGTCGGGGATGATGCGGTGGGCAAAGTCAACAAATGTGGCCACAATGAAACCACAGGTCATGACCAGATAGGCCGACAAAAGACCCGTCAGCCCGAAATATTGATAAAAAACAAAAAATGTCGCCGCGGTTATCAATTCCACTAAAAAGTAGCGAAATGAAATCCGCCCCTTGCAAAGCCGGCAGCGGCCTCCCAACAGGATATAGCTGATGAAAGGAATATTGTCGTACCAGGTGATGGCCTTTTGGCAATGAACGCAATGCGAAGACGGATAAATCACGGATTTTCCATGCGGCATACGGACGATGCAGACATTCAGGAAACTCCCCACAATCGCCCCCAGAATAAACATCAAAACACTGATCATATCCACATCCATCATCGGCTCACTCCTTCTTCTAAAGTCTCACGCATTTTTTGCTTGATCTCTTCGCTGAGTTGGACATGAGCCCAATGCTGGAACGCCAAGACCCCCTGATAGTAAAGCATGCCCAAACCGTTAACTGTCCGCGCCCCCCGCTCTTTCGCCAATTCCAAAAGAGGAGTCTGCGCCGGATGATAGACCAAATCATAGACCAAAAGATCCGGATGCAAAAGGTCCGCGTCAACCAAACAAGGATCATCCTCACCTGTCCCCGCCGAGGTTGTATTGATGAGCAAATCCGCGTGCGGGATATCCAAATCATCGATGCTTTCCACGGCCTCCACAATGCCGGTGTCCACACGCGAACTCAAATCTTGCAACAGATCCTTCAGGCGATGGAATGTGCGGTTATAAATTTTGATGGACTCGGGCCTCTCGGGGATCATGCACAAGACTGTGAGGATCGCCCTGGTTGATCCGCCCGCACCTAAAACCGCAATTTTTTTTCCCCTGGTATCAAACTTCAGTTCCGCCAGATGAGACAAAAAACCCGGTGCATCAGTATTGTAACCGATCAATTTCCGTTGGGGATTGATCACAATGGTATTGACGGCCATGATCCTTTGGGCCAAGGGTGCGATGCTGTCTAAATATTTCAGAACCTTTTCCTTGTAGGGAACGGTGACATTCAGGCCAAAGATTGGACTGGAGGAATCGCGCAGTTTCCCAAAAAAACCGTCAAGCTCGTCGTCTTTCAATGGAAACCGCTTGTAGACGGCATCCACTCCCAACTCCTGGAAAGCCACGTTGTGCATCAAAGGCGACAAACTGTGAGTGAGAGGATAACCGATGATTCCGTAAACGGCCTTGAGCTTGCGCATGAAAATTGTTTCTTAGGCTGACTGCCTCAGGCAGGGTTGGATTTTTTAAGCGATCACCTTGTTCAAGGCGTTGATGTAGGCCTTGGCCGAGGCCTCGAGGATGTCCGTGCTGGTCCCATGGGCGATGACATTTTTGTCCTTGAACTGGACTTTGATCGTCACCTCACCCAGCGCATCCTGCCCCTGCGTCACGGAGTGGATGGAATAATCCAGCAATTGACCGCGGATTTTCGTGATGGCATCGATGGCCCTGTAACAGGCATCGACCGGGCCGTCGCCGGAAGAGTTTTTGAGGTATGTCCTTCCCTTGGACGCCAGGACAATCTCCACCTCCGGCTTGGTGTTGGTCCCGCTGCGGGACGCCAAACTGACCAAACTCCAGGTCTTCTTGAAAATCTCAACTTCATCCTCGACGATGGCAAGGAGGTCCTCGTCAAAAACCTGTTTCTTTTTATCCGCCACCCGTTTGAAACGCTCGAACGCCTTGTCCAAATCTGCATTCTTGATCTCAACCCCCAAATGTTTCAACCTCACCCGGAACGCGTGCCGGCCGGAATGTTTTCCCAGAACCAAACCGGTCCCGGTGAACCCGACATCTTCCGGGCGCATGATCTCGTAAGTCGAACGCTCCTTCAAGATTCCATCCTGATGAATGCCCGCTTCATGGCGGAAGGCATTGTAACCGACAATGGCCTTGTTGGGGGCGACGACAAAACCCGTCAACTTACTCACTAACCGTGAGGTGCGGCAGATCTCCTGCGTTCTGATATTTGTCCGACAGCCGTAGAAATCCGCCCGTGTCCTGATGGCCATCACAATCTCTTCCATGGACGCGTTTCCGGCGCGCTCGCCGATGCCGTTGATGGTGCACTCCGCCTGACGGGCGCCGTTTTTGATGGCGGCCAGCGAGTTGGCGACGGCAAGCCCCAAATCGTCATGACAATGCACGGAGATGACCGCCTTGCCGATATTCGGAACATTGTTTTTGATCTCGGCAATCAATCCGCCGTATTCCGCCGGTGTGGCATATCCCACCGTATCTGGGATATTGACGGTTGTGGCTCCCGCCTTGATCACCGATTCCAGGATCTTGTAAAGAAACAGTTTCTCCGACCGCGAGGCATCCTCCGGTGAAAACTCGACATCATCAACCCTTTGGCGCGCGTACCGGACGGCATCCACGGCCATCTGCAAAATCTCGTCCTGTCCTTTTTTCAGCTTATGCTTCATGTGGATTTTGGAGGTGGCTAAAAACACATGGATTCGTTTTTTCTTGGCGGGTTTTAATGCTTCATGAGCGGCGTCGATATCCTTTTTCAATGAGCGGGCCAGGCCGCAGATGACAGCCCCCTTGATATGCCGGGCGACAGACTGGACAGAATTGAAATCCCCTTTGGAAATCACTGGAAAACCGGCCTCGATAATATCGACCCCCAGGCGTTCCAAGGCAAAGGCGATCTCGAGCTTTTCCTTCTCGTTCATACTCGCGCCGGGCGCTTGTTCTCCGTCGCGCAGCGTCGTATCAAATATAAGAACTTTTTCCGCTTTGCTCATTTTGTGTACCCGTTACCTTTTTGCCCCAATCTTCCTGAAACCATTTGATTTTTTCCCTGGCGGATTGGAGCGTCACATACTCCTCGCCTCTGCCGCAGCGATTGGCGTGAGAATAGATCTTGAGATGATCCAGCTCCTCGACGGAGACATGTCTTTTCTTGATTCCCGTCAAGCGGAGATTCAATCCGGGTCTCTCGATCCCAACCGGATCAACGCCGAATGACTGGACGAATTCCTTCAACATTTTTTCAGAATATCCCCATTTGTGATTGCCGAAATGACCAATGTAAATCTTCGATTCCCACAAATTTTCGCCGAAGATGAAATCGACAAAATGATCATATCCGAATTTGAAATACTTAAAAAGAATCTTTTTGAAATTCGGGACCTGCACGGTGATCGTCCCGCCGATCCTAAGGACGCGGACCCACTCGCCAAAGACAACATAGCGCAGGTATTTGTCAAAATGTTCCAAGAGGTCTTCCGCCAGGATCTCATCGACACTCATATCCTCATACGGCAGGACTTCCGTGAGATCATGCACCAGATCCGGCCCGCAGGCGCTGACGGAATCGATGTTGATCCACCCCGGAATTCTTTTTGTCCCGCAGCCCAAGTGTAATTTCATGTTCTATTTCTTCATCCACGACATCATGGCCCGCAGATCCTTCCCAACAGCTTCCACGGGATGGTTCTTTGAGTCTTCGCGGTACTTGTTAAAATTCGGCCGGCCGTCCTTATTTTCACGCATCCATTCGCGCGCGAATTTCCCGGATTGGATCTCTTTTAGAATCTTCTTCATTTCTTTGCGGGTGCGCTCCGTGATGATGCGGGGGCCGCGGGAATAATCACCATATTCCGCCGTGTCGGAAACCCGTTGACGCATGCCAACGATCCCGCCTTCATAGATCAGATCGACGATCAATTTCAATTCATGCACACATTCAAAATACGCCATCTCCGGGGCATAGCCGGCTTCGATGAGCGTTTCATATCCAGCCTTGATCAACGCGCTCGTCCCGCCGCACAAGACAACCTGTTCCCCAAAAAGGTCCGTTTCGGTTTCTTCCCGGAAACTCGTTTCAAATATCCCCGCGCGGCCTCCACCGATGCCCCGCGCATACGCCAAAGCGTCTTTCAAAGCATTCCCCGAGGCGTTCTGATGAATAGCGACGAGACACGGCACGCCTTTCCCTTCTTCAAATTGCCGCCGCACCAACGCTCCCGGCCCCTTAGGGGCAATCATCCAGACATCCACATCTGCCGGAGGCTTGATTTGTCTGAAATGAATATTAAACCCGTGAGAAAATGCCAACGATTTGCCTTTTTTGAGGTAACGCTTGATGGACTTGCGATAAAGTTCACCCTGCGCATGGTCCTGCGTCAGGATCATAATGACATCAGCTTTTTTCGCCGCCACATCGGCATCAACGGGCTCGAAACCATCCTTCCTGGCCTGATCATAATTGACCCCGCCCGGTCTTTGCGCGACCAACACATTCAAACCGCTATCGCGCAAACTTAACGCCTGGCCACGGCCCTGGATTCCATAGCCAACGATAGCGATGGTCCGACCTTTATATACGTTCAAATCGGCATCTTTGTCATAATAAATTTTTGGCATTACTTTCATCCTTTCAAGTTAACAACCGTATCAGACGGCAATATTCCTCAATATGAGGAGTTTCCCGCCGGCAGGCGGCGCTGATGTCAATGATATTGATTTGATCCTGAAGGATTCCCAGCGCTTTCCCAAATATCCTCTTAGTCAAAAGATCAATGGCCGCGGCCCCCAGACGGGTTCCCATGATGCGGTCGGCTCCCACGGGAACTCCTCCGCGCTGGATATGCCCCAAGACAACAAACCTGGTTTCCAGTCCTGTCATCATATGGATCGTCTTCGCCACCTCAGGCGCCTTGGCGGCCCCTTCCGCCACGACGATCATCCAGCTCATCTTCCCTTTTTTATTCCCATCGACAATGTGCTGGCACAGAGCCTGGCAGTCAAATGGCCGCTCGGGAATGATCACATCTTCCGCCCCGCCGCCCAAGGCCGCCTCCAGGGCGATGTACCCCGATTTGTTTCCCATGACCTCAATCACAAAAATCCGCTCCAAGCTATGAGCCGTGTCGCGGATTTTGTCGATGGCCTCCAAGGCCGTATTGACGGCGGTCTGACAGCCGATGGTCTGATCCGTCCCGCACAAATCATTATCGATTGTGCCGGGCAGAGTGACCGTCGGAAATCCATACTTTTCATATAAAACCTGCGCCCCGCGATACGAACCGTCTCCTCCGATGACCACCAGGGCATCAATCCGATATTTTTTAAGCGTGGCGATGGCGATCTTCTGTCCTTCCTCGACCCTGAATTCATCCGACCGTGCCGTCTTTAAGATGGTGCCCCCGCGGTCGATGATGTTCGCGACCGATCGATGATCCATGGAGATCACTTCATCGTCGATGAGCCCTTGATATCCGCGAAGGATACCGCCGACCTCGAGTCCCTGAGACAAGGCACAGCGAACCACACTGCGGATGGCCGCGTTCATGCCGGGGCTGTCGCCGCCGGAGGTCAATACGCCGATTTTTTTAATATTATTTTTATCCATCGATAGAACATGACCATTAATACCGATAATGTTCCGACTTGTAAGGCCCGTCAACTGCTACCCCAAGATAAGCGGCCTGTTCCGGATTCAATTCCGTCAATCTGGCCCCCAGCAGTCCAAGATGCAGCCGGGCGACCTCTTCGTCGAGCTTTTGCGGAAGACGATAGACGCCGATCTTGTGATTGTTCTGCCACAGTTCGATCTGAGCCAAAGTCTGATTCGTGAAGGAATTGCTCATCACAAATGAAGGGTGTCCGGTTGCGCAGCCCAAATTCACCAATCGCCCCTCGGCCAGAACAATGATCGAATGCCCGGAAGGATTCGGGAACCGGTATTCATCCACCTGAGGTTTGATGTTGATTTTCTGAATACCAGCGATCTTGGCCAGATTGGCAACCTGAATTTCGTTGTCGAAATGACCGATATTGCAGACAATCGCCTTATCTTTCATCCGCACCATATGCTCGGCGGTGATGACATCACAATTGCCGGTCGCCGTCACATAGATATTGCCTTCATCCAACGTCTCTTCCAAGGGTTTGACTTCATACCCTTCCATCGCCGCCTGGAGCGCGCAGATGGGGTCGATCTCCGTGATGATCACGCGGGCGCCGTAACTGCGCATCGAATGGGCGCAGCCTTTGCCGACATCGCCGTAACCGCAGACCACCACCACTTTCCCGGCAATCATGATATCCGTTGCCCGCTTGATCCCGTCCGCCAGAGATTCCCGGCAGCCGTAGAGGTTGTCGAATTTCGACTTCGTCACCGAATCATTGACATTGAAAGCGGGAAACAAAAGTTTATTCTCCCTCATCATCTGATAGAGACGATGCACGCCGGTTGTGGTCTCTTCGGAGACCCCCTTGATTTCTCGGACCGTCCGATGCCATTTCTGAGGGTCTTGCGACAATATCTCTTTGAGCGAGGCCAAAAATTCAGTCTCGTCCTCCGTCTTTGTTTTCACATTGAGAACCGAAGGATTCTCCTCGGCTTCATGACCTTTATGGATCATGAGCGTGGCGTCGCCGCCGTCATCCACAATGAGCGTAGGACCTTTACCTCCAGGGAACGACAGGGCCTGTTTGGTGCACCACCAATAATCCTTCAACGTCTCGCCCTTCCAAGCGAAGACAGGAACCCCCAGATCGGCTATGGCCGCCGCCGCGTGATCCTGGGTCGAAAAAATGTTGCAGCTGGCCCACCGGACATCAGCGCCCAAAGCCCTCAGCGTCTTGATCAAAACGGCGGTTTGAATCGTCATGTGAAGGGATCCCGTGATCCTCGATCCCTTCAATGGCCATTTTCCATTGTATTTTTTTTGCAGCGCCATCAACCCCGGCATCTCTGCCTCGGCAAGTTCAATCTCTTTGTGCCCCCACCCGGCCAGAGACATATCGCTGACTTTGTAATCCTGTACGGCTGTTTTCATCACCGTTTCCCCACGGAAACCATGGCCGCTTTTTCCAAGATCGATGCCTGATGGGTAATCTCCCAGGAAAATTCCTCCCGGCCGAAATGTCCGTAAGCTGCTGTTTTTTGATAGATCGGCTTCAAGAGGTCCAACTCCTTGATAATCCCCAGCGGTGTCAGATCAAAATGTTTGCGGACAAGTTCCACCAATTCCTGTTCCGAAATTCTTCCCGTC
>CAYIQK010000060.1:0-8036 GCA_964365515.1 uncultured Planctomycetales bacterium
CCGCCCGGGGCGGAGCTCCTCGCCGCTTTTGGGAAGCGCCAAAACTTACTTTAAGAAATTTGCCGTCGGTCTGACGTTGGCGGGCCTTCTCGGCTCTTCGGCCCCGGCGTTCTCCCAAGATAGAAACCCACAGACTCTTTCGCCGCAGACCGCCGTTTCTTATCTTGAAGAAAACATGTATAAGCCCCTCTCCGACGAGGAGAGAATTGCCATAAAACTTTCTTCAGGAGCCAGGCATTATTCACACTCGGAAGCATCGATGTCACCAAAGCAGGGCTCGCGGAAAAAATTAAGCAATCTTCAGCGCGCAGGGCTGCTTGCCCTGGATGTGTTGGCGACCAAGAAGCTGATGGAACATAATCCTGAAATGGGCAAGTATATGGGGATTGATATCGGAGTTTCAACGATATTGGCTTTGGTCGGATCCAGAGACTCGTGGTATGGGAAAAAAGACATTATGGCCGGCGCAGACAGTGCCTTGGAAGGGGCTTTCGCAGGTTTTCTAAAATCCCTTGCGAAGGAAATAACCATTCACGGCATGGATGATGGGTATGCAATGGCGGGAAATGTGGTCCACGCCATCGGGGATTCCATGACCGAGAACCTCTTTTATGGAAACGGGCTTGTAGACAAATTTAAATTTGAGGTTGGGCCGGCCGAGTTTGCTTATCATCCCTTTAGAAGCGGGGATCATTTTGATGTGTCGTTGATCCCCGGATCCGTGATCGGTATAGGGGATGCTTTAATCAACCGGAAAGCAAAACTGGATTGGAAAGGTATTGGGAAAACAGGGGCACTCGTATTCAAGGGTGACGCCGGCACAGATCCTGAGGATGACGACGAGTACCGGGGATTAACGGTGGCCAATATCATCACCATGGATTCGAGCCTCCCGGCCCGGGAGTACAACGAAGTTTTAAGCCATGAGATGGGACACGTTTATCAATACAGATTTGTCGGAACACCCATGCGCCCTGCAGAAGATTGGATAAAAACGGGTTTAAATTTGCCAACATGGTTAAGTCTGAGCAGAGATATTGGGGTAGGAACGGCCGCTTTGTTTTATCCCTCCGGTTATACAAAAGAGCATGACAATCGTCCGCAGGAGTTTGAACCGGAAGGAAGTGATAAACATTACAATAGGACGGAGCGGCAGGGCGGCGGCTCCTCGCCGGTTGCCAAAACAGAGTTCGATTGGCTCGCCGCAGCGACAACGGCGGACAGCTTAGAGCCACACACAACCAGCGCCCTGCCGACCAAGGTTGTTTCGCCATCATTGTCCGCTTTCCCGATGTCAACAGACATTAAGATGCCTCCCTCCGGACTGCCATCGCCGGTGCCGTTTGTAACCCCCACCGTCTCCTCGCCGATGATGGCGCCGCTCGGGATCACGCCGCTTTCGTACAAAGACAGCAGTTCGCCGCTGACCGATTCAGCGTACAGGACATTGTCATCGAATAAGGCCAGCGACCATGTTGTGACGACATTTGATCCCAATACAGGTATTACAACCCTCGACAATCGAAAAGGCGTATCGGTCGCCGTCGAGGAACTAGGCGTCACCATTCCACCGGGCGTCACGCAATACACACGTGAACTGCGCATACCTTCCTTAAATGGCCAAGTTCAGAAGGTCTTGGTCTTTAAGGACAGGGTCGCGGCGCCCGCGGGACAGTTTGAGCCGAACGATTTGGTCTTGGAGATCGACAACAGCATTGTCATTGTCGACCATAGCGATCTCAATAATATCAAGGGAAGTTTCACCTGGAATTCGGAATTGGCGATGCCTCCAGCGCCTCAACGGCAAACAAAGATCGTCAACCGGCAATACGGGGACCATTTACGGGTTGAAAAAGAAACATTTGATCAAAACGGCGAATCCATTTCAACGACGTTTAATATTGATGAAACTTTAAAAGATCAGATCCGGGAAGCCACAGGTATCGAGCTGACAGCCGGATCCAACGAACGGCCCACCAGTGAGTTTAGGACAATGTTCAGTGGTGTCCAGGCATTGCGTGGATTGAATCGTGAGATCGCGCGGATCGAAACTGAAAAAGGTCATAAGCAGGATGTTGAAACCATAGGGAATGATGTCCAGGCCCTGGACAATAAGTTGACGCGGCTGGGTGAAACGGCAAAGCCACAGCAAGCATTGCTGGAACAGGTTCGAGAAAATGACGGCTTGTCGGCCTATAGCACTTCGCCGGAACAAATAGATCGATATGCCCAGGATTATTCCCGGGGATTGCCCGCGCTTGAACAGGTGCGGTTGGCGGTCGAATTGGACGATCAGATCCCGGGTGGTTCGGCTGATCAGGGGCCGGACGGTACTGCGACGGTGAATGTCTATCCTAATATTGTCAAAGCGGACCCGCGCTTTCCGCAAAATCCTGTTGGTGAGGTCGTTCATCATGAGCTTTTGGCGTTTGGAGGGACCAATGATCAAACAAATTTGCGGGAACAAGCCGACCGTGCCGCCACGATGCGTGAAACAAGAGGCGTTGTGCAACCCGTCGCTGAATTCCAGGCCAGGATGGTTGCCGATGCTTATAAAGGGCAAGGCGGGTATCAAGAGGCGAGTTTAAATGACCTCGCCGCGCAACAAGGGGTCTCTTCGGCGGAATTGATGCAAAAGATCCGGGATCGTGCGGCAACTGTCTCCAGCAGCCCGGCGGAATCTTCCTCGCCGATCAGCACGAAATCTGTGGCCGCTGGAGTAACGGTTTTGGCTTTAGCCGCTACGATGGCTTTGAGCGTTCCCGAATTCAAAAAGTATGTGACGGGAAGCAAAGACGCCATTGTGACCTATAAGATTCCTGATACAAAAGATTCGACAGATGTGGCGCGGCCTCTGGTCTATTTTCGCATAGCCCGGGAATTAAAATTGCAAGGCAATCAAGAGGTGGGCGGATTTTGGAATACAAAAAATAATACGATTGTTGTTGAGAGTGTGGGCAATGACGGAAGCGTGCCCACCTCCTCTAAGCCCCATAAGATGCATATTCATGGGCTCACCGACAATGTTCTTGAATGGATGCCTTCCCTTCCTGATTTAGTGGCTGCGGTAAAAGGGCAAACCAGCGATATTGTCATTCCCACCACGGATAATGTTCTTGTCTTCATGCTTGCCAATAAACAAAACGAGAAAAATCGTCTCTTTGTCGATATTCTCGCGCGCGAGAATGACAGAATTGTTGGGGAGCTGGGGGACAATTACACTGAAAAAGCTCATCAAGATGCGCTTGATGCGTTTGTGTCGAGGGAAATATTCGGCAAAATGCCTATGTTGGAGGTCTTTGACAATGGTGAATCCATGGATGTCAATCCCTCATCGGTTTTTGTTGTGGCGAAATTGATGGGTCTCGACGGAAATGTTTACATCGTAGATTCGCAAGGAAGCGTTGTAGGGGATACGGGTCTGAGTCAAAAGGATAGCAAGAGAGTCGATCTTTTTCTAGACAAGGTGCATCGTGGAGAAATTAAAATACAAGGGATTAATTCCGGCTCTTCGCCGCTGGCCGCTTCTGGACGAGATACGCCTAAGGGGGACAACGTCCGTCCCCTGACGCCTTCGTCGCGCCCATCCAGCAGCCCGGTGGCACGCGTGCCGGGGAATGATGATATTGCCAGGATTTTAACCGGGTCCGCCCAATATAAGCCCGGAGATAAGATCGGTTCTGTTGATGTAAGTCCGGATGGACGTTGGGCACGTGTTGTTACCATGGTCCCATCGCCTGATTTGCCTTTGGGAGACAATGTTGTGCCCCTCTTTAAAGAAAGACAAGGAGGCACGTATACGCACATTATTGATCTTCGCGAGGGAAGTGTCGTGGTCAGCAAGGACGTGCCCGATGAATCTGCAGCTACGGAAGGTCTCCTTGATCGGCTTAATGATACCTTGCAACCGTTGTTGACTGAAATCAGAAGTTTGCCTCCAATCCTGACGCAGAGGGATGAATTTGAAGAAGGGGATATTGGTCTTCGCATGGATGAGATTGAATCGATTGCCAGAGATTTGAACCCCGCAAGCCGCAGGGGTATGTCTTCCGCAAGAAAGCAAGAATTGTTGATCCGTTCCGATTTTGCCTTGGGCGATTTGATGAAGGGCCTTAAGGAGCTGCAATCAAATATGCGGGAAGAATGGGGGACTGATCTTGAGGTAAAACGTTTGGACGGAATTCAAAAAAATGTGGAAGGATATCTGCATCGTGTTTTAGACACAACCCTTTCCGGCAAGGGAGGGGCGCTTCTTGACAGTCGACGTGATTTATCGTTAGATCTGCAGTTTTGGGATATGCTTCAATCGGAGCTCGCGGCAAGAGTAGACGTGACCCCGGAAAGAATCCCTGATTTGATGCATGAACTGAGTGAGGGTCCGGATTCGGGGCAGAGCTGGCAAAGGACAATTCGTTTAGAGAAAAAGAAGGATCGGCCAATTGATTCCGGAGAATATCAGGCGTTAAAAGACGCGGTTATTTCAACAGCAGAGAAGCTGAAGCTTCCGATGACCGTTGGCGAAGACAAAGACGAGGTCACTGTTCATACGTTTGACTTGTCTGTTTCCTCACCGGTGGCGGACAGAAAATCACCGAAACTTGTTAAGGAAACGGCCGCTCTGGAAGCGAGACCCGCTGAGAGCGTTTCTGCTATTACCGATAAATTTATTAACGATCTGAAGGCGCAGGGATTTGATTTGAGCGGAGCCGTGAAGGTGTTAGACCGCAGAAGCCAGACCGGGAACCAGGGATTTAATCATGATTCAAGGGGTGGCTCCGCGGAAGAATTAAACCGAAAGTATGGGATGCTCACCATCAAGATGGATGGGACGGTCAGCTGGGATCATCTCGGGAGCGGGGATTCATTTAATTCCCTTAATGCCGTCAAAGATACAGGCGCCGCTTTGGTGAAAGTTAATAAGGATGGGAGATATGAAATTATTGAGCCCGGTAAGATCCCGGTTGACAGGATCAACAGCCGGACGGAACAATTTATCAGCGCCATCAGAAATCAGGGCGCTGCCGGATCCCGCAGGGTTTCTTCGCCGCTGATTACTGAAAGGCGCGGTTCGGTGATTCGCACTGTCTTCGAGCAGACGACGCAGCCGGCAGGGCCAGAGGTTACACAGCCGGAGAAAGTTGCGCCAACGCAAGCGCCGCAAGAGATTTCCAGCGGGTCGTCGCCGATCAGTAAGGAGACGGTGAAATATGCTACAGCGGCTGCGGCTTTAGCCGCAGCAATGGCTTTGGGTCTTCCCAAAGTCACAAAGTATGTGACTGGAAGCAAAGGTACCATTATTGAGCAGAAAATCCCCGATTTGAAGAATGTGACCTTGGCTAAAGCCTATAGCGAGATGGCCAGGAAACTGGATTTAAGCGGTAATGCAGAGGTGGGCGGGTTCCTGGACGTAGAGGGCAAGGATATCGTTATTAATGAAGTGAGCGCCGATGGGGCCGTGTCTATTCCCAAGGAGCCGCGAAGTGTGCATTTTCATCCCGCCACTGACAATATTTTTGAACAGGTGCCTTCTTCCCCTGATCTGCTGGCCGCGGTGAAGAAACAGACCAGCGATATTGTAATCCCCGCGGGGGACAAAACTTATGTGGCTATGCTTGCCAACAAGCAGCAAGAGAAATATCGTCCGTTCTCTGAATTCTTCGCGCGTGAAAATGAGAGGATCGTCAGGGAGTTGGAGGCGGATGGCACCTATTCCAACGCGAACCACCAGAGGGCGCTTGAAGCGTCCTTGTCGAAAGTATTCACTAAAATGCCCCGCCTCGATGTCTTTGAGCCGTTTGAGAAGGGCGAATCCATACATTACGATCCTTCGACATCGGAAGCTGCTGCGCGTCTGTTGGGTCCTCGGTGGGAAGTGTATGGCATAAGCCGGGAGGGGGCAGTTCTCCCCCAAACTGGCTTGAGCAAGGAAGATGTCAGGAAAATCGACGCGTTTGTGGACAAGGTGTATCGTGGAGAAATAAAAATACAAGGGATTAACTCCGGGTCTTCGCCTCTGACCGGGGCATCCAGGACAAGCAGCCCGGTGGTCAGCAGCGTTCCAAGGATTGATACCGCGAAGGTGTTGTCTCCGATAAAAGTCAACAGCTACAACAACGGTCTCCGTCAGCCCTTTACGTCGTTAACCGGCCGGGGCGGGACCGGCGGTAAGGGTTCGGTCGTCCGGACGCGCATGGAAGAGAGTGCTTCTCTGATTGCTGAAGTACTGGCTCAAACCGGAGATTGGAGAGAGAAAATTGAGACGGTAAAAATAACGCCCCCCAACGCTACGGTGGTTATGACGACTGAATCTTCTGTAAAAGCGGCCCGGGAGCTTGCCCGCGCCGGGTTTAACCGTCCTGTTTATGTTATTCAGGAAGATCAAGTTTTCGCGGTTGAGGCCAACGGCAGCATCGCCCCCAGCCCTGTCACGAATCCCGGAGACATCAAGGGAAGTTTGGTTTTGGCGGATCGCAAAGGATATGATGACAGATATCAGCGTTTAGTTCCCCAAGCCATCCGGGAGGCTGTCCGTCCGGACGTTGTCGCCGCTTCGCCGGTTACGCGGCCTGTAACGCAATTCAGCAGCCCGGTGACGCGGCTGCGGGAGTTGAGGAGTGTAGGGACTGCGGGCACCTCCGTGTCGCCGTTGTTTTCGGCAAAAGTCAGCTATAATCGTCCGGAGATCAGTCCTGCTTCTAACATTGGCACGGGCAAGCGCGGTTCGGTGGTCAAGGCTTCCAGAAAGGAGAGCAGCTCGTCGATCCAGGTTACATTACGCGATACGCCGAATATGGAAGACAAATTGGTCTATGCGCGTATGGTTCCGGCCAGTACGTCGCTGGTGATGACCGCCCCCGACGGTTATGCCGAAAATTTTGTTCGTTCGCAAGAATTTAAAACGTTAAACCGTCCGGTCTACATCGCGGAAGAAGGGCGCGTTTCACAGATCGAGCTTAACGAGCGGGGCGATGTTGTGTTGCGGCCTTTGGACGGCATTTCAGAGGTCGTCGCCGGCGGGCTGGTGTTCACGGCCCGGCGGGATTATCAGTGGCAATGGTACGCCAACTTGGCCATTGACGGGATCGTGGAAGGCATGCCGGAAAAGATGGTCAATGATATTTCCGGGTTCCGCGCCGAGATTAGTAAGGTCAAGGAGCGGGAAGCAGTGGCGTCCGCTGATCGTCCGGAAATGGCGTTTATTTCGATCCCTGAAGGCCTCGGGGACGCCGCGATTGCCAGAGAGCTTGGATCTGTTCGGGGAAATGTTTTGGTCATTAAAGAAGAACAAACGGAAAAAACCAACGAAATTCATCGTGCCGGGGCTGACAATCCGCTTAGTGTTGAGGAGATCGGATCCCTCAAGGGACCCATAACGCTTATCGGTCGGCCGGACATGGAGATCTATCCCTCCTCACCGGTTATCCGCGAGATTGTCCGGAAAATGCCTGTAAATGTATTTGAGACGATGGCAGACATGAGCCGTATCACGAAACGGATCAATGAGCGATTAGAGAGTAATGGCAAGGGGGATTTGCGGGTTGTTTCCACGCGCATTTTGCAGGATTCGGATGTGGAATTTCTGGCGGGCAAGGGCGTGATAAGGAAGGTTGAGAACAGCAATATCGCGTTCATCGCCGAGCTTGACGGCGAGCGCAAACTCCTGGTTAGCCCCGACCTCGACGATAGCCATGAACGGATTTGGGGAATTTTGAAAAATGAGACTGTCCAGGGAAGCGGAACGGTAGGTGGTGCGCTGGCGGAGGCAGTCGGGATCGTCATAACGACATTCCAGGGCGAAAGAGAAAGAGGCGGTATTAAAGTAGCGTCTTTGGGCCCGTCATTTACCGACTGGTGGTCCAGTGAAGAAAGTGGCCGGACGGAACAAGTAAGCCGTCAGGAGGGAATGCGTAGCACGGCGACATTCAGCGAATTTGCGCAGGCGTATCAGGCATCAAACATTAAGGATCCGCAGCTAGCGCGGGCCGCCTCGCCGGTTACGGAGTTGACCGGGGCAAAAGGGGAATTGGAAGCAAGGA
>CAYIQK010000061.1:0-7815 GCA_964365515.1 uncultured Planctomycetales bacterium
CATCAAAAAATAAAAATTAAAAGTTCCAATTCATTCAAAATTTGTTAATATAAAAATCAGTAATGAATCCCACTCCAAAAAATCGATCACACGATCCGGAAAAATCAATGACGCACGACGAGATTTATGATCATCTGGCGCAAGTGTATCTGGGCAAGCGCAAATGTCCGGATCCCAAAAAACACCGGCAGTTGAGCTCCTGGCTTTTGGTCAATGTCCTGATCACGGCGGTCATCTTTGGCGGGGCCTTTTATGGGCTGACAGCCTTCCTGACACAGCGCAATTCTCTGTGGCGCAAAAATGTCATCTTCACATTGCACGACGGGCTGGTCCGCCTCAGTTACAGCTTTGAGGAGGAATTTTCTCCCGTCAAGAGTTTCGTATTGTCCGTGCCGAAGATGGATACGGCCAAATATCAGAATCTTCAATTTTCCGTCCGCGCCAAAGACGATGGAAACCCCGGCATTGTCAAGATTACCTTGAGGAATCACCGGAATGAGACGGCATCTTATTACATTCAGGGGGTGGACTTCCATTGGCAGGCATTTCGCATTCCGTTGGCTGAATTCAAACAGATCACCGACTGGACGAACTTGAGGGATATTTCATTTGTCTTAGAGTCGTGGAACGTCGAGAAGAAAAAGGGTGTGATCCTCATCGATCACATCTGCTTCTCAAGCTGACTCAACAAGAAAGGGGCTTGATCAAAATGAGAATCATCGCGATCGCGAACCAAAAAGGGGGATGCGGGAAAACCACAACGGCCATCAATCTGGCATCCGCGTTGAGCCGCAACAACCGGAAAGTCCTTCTCCTTGATTTGGACCCGCAGGCGCACGCCTCGCTGGGCCTGAATATCGAAAGCCAGGACAGCATTTACAACGTGATTTCCAAATTGACCCCGCGAAAGTTACGGATCGAGAATATCATCAAACGGGTGGAGGACTCCTTTGACATTGTCCCTTCCAATATCCTCGTCGGAACTCTGGAGCAGGAATTGGCGGATGAGATCGGGCGGGAGTTGAAACTCACCGAGATCATCAGCCCCCTCAAAGACCGCTACGATTACATTCTGATTGACTGCGCGCCGAGTTTGGGGATCTTGACGGTCAATGCCCTGCGCGCCTCAAGCGAATTGATCATCCCCGTTGAGACAAGCCGTTTTTCCATCCAGGGGGTGGAACATCTGATGGACATCGTTCATTTGGTCAAAGACCGTCTCAACCACTCCATCCAATGCCGTGTCTTGATCACGATGTTCGACTCACGCTTAAGGCACTCCTTCGCGATGCTGGAGACCTTCAGAGAACGTTTCTCGGAATTGCTGTTTGAGACGATCGTTCATGTCAACGTGAAGTTGAAGGAGTCCGCGGTCTTAGGCCAGACGGTCGCGTTTTATGACAAATACAGCCGCGGATCCAAGGATTATTATACGCTTTCGAAGGAGTTGATCCTTTCGGAGACCCCGGCGGTTTCAGCACGCGCAGGAGAGACCGCGCAGTTTTCTGCGAAGATGCAGAACATCATCGCCGAAGAGGTGAAAGATTTGAAGGGCCTTTTGCCGACGCGTTTTGTCTACGACGCGCCGGCGGCCAAATCGGTTTTTGTGACGGGGAGTTTCAACGATTGGTCATTGGACGACACCTGCCGTCTGAAACAAGTCGACGGCCGATGGGAGGCCAAGATTCCTCTTTCACCCGGGCTCTATAAATACCAGTTCATTGTCGACGGTGTCTGGAGAGAGGATCCCAAAAATCCGCGCAAAGAAAGAAATTCTTTCGGTGATGTCAATTCGCTCGTTGAGGTGATGGGGAATGAATAAGCGCCCTGGCAGCGAAACAGAGCAGATCCTCGAGGGAAAGATCTTTGCCGTCCTGTCTTATTTGTCCATCCTTTGCATCATTCCTTTGGTTTTCAAAAAGGAAAATCCTTTCGTTCTGCGGCACGGCAAACAGGGGCTCGTGATTTTTTTAGGCGAGGTCGCTGTGTTCATCATCCATATTGTCTTGGGCGATTGGATTCTGCGGCTGGGTATTTTTGTCTTTGGGGTGATTTCCTTCATCGGCATTGTCGCCGTTCTCAAAGGCCGCGATATCGATCTTCCGGTCGTTTCAGGGATCGCACAGAAGATAACCCTCTGATAGGTTGTCAAGATGATTGAAAACAAATCCACAGGATTTTTCCAGCCCTTAAGGGTCTTAGTCGTTGAGGACAGCCAGATCGACCGCAGGATTCTCGAATCGATGTTGTCGGAATCCTCGAGCACCATTTCTTTCTTGAGAAGCGCCTCGACCTTAGAAGGCGCCATGAAACTCCTTGCCGAACATGAATTCGATGTGGTGATTCTGGATCTGAATCTCCCGGACAGCGAGGGGGAGGAGACTGTCAGACGTTTGAACGTCAAATATCCCCAGGTTGCCATTGTCATCAACACAGGGGCTTATGAGGATGAATTGGGCTTACACACACTGGGTTATGGGGCCCAGGATTTCCTTGTGAAGGGGAAATATACGGCGTATGTGCTGCATAAGGCCCTCCATTACGCGTTGGAGCGAAAGCGTCTGGAATTGGAACTCACCACCGCCTATGAGCGGTTGAAAGATGCCCAGTTTCAGCTTCTTCAGATGGAGAAAATGAAGGTGGTCGGGGCTTTGGCCAGCGGCATAGCCCACGATGTCAAAAATCCCTTAGCGACGATTCTCTACGGCATCACTTATCTCAGTGAACAGATGAACACAACCGATGAAAATGTGAGAACGACCCTCAATAATATGAAGGAGGCCATCGACAGGGCCAATAGCATCATCAATGATCTTTTGAGTTTCTCGGGTCTGCCCAGGGTGGACAGGAGGGTGGAGAACCTCAATACGGTTGTCGAAAAAAGCCTGTCTTTGGTTCATCATGCCGTTGAGGTGAAGCATATCGAGGTGGTCAAACGCTTTGACCAGGCCATCCCTGTGGTGAAAATCGACCGGACCCGGATCGAGCAGGTTTTTGTGAATCTCATCCTTAACGCCGTCGAGGCGATGTCCGCGGGAGGAAGGCTGGAATTGAAAACGTATTATGAGACTTTGTCCGGCCGCTCCTTGGAAGACCTTCAGCTGGAAAAAGGCAGATTCAAGCCGGGCCAGACTGTTGTCGTCTGCGATATCGAAGATAACGGTCAAGGCATCCCGAAAGACTGCACCGCGAGGATCTTCGATCCTTTTTTCACGACGAAACAGGAGAGCGGCGGCGTGGGCCTGGGGCTGTCCGTATCAAAGGATATCATGGAGAGTCATGACGGCGGTATTTTTGTTGAGAATAAGCCTCGTGGAGGGGTGAGGGCGAGGGTCGTTTTTAAGTCTGATGGGGTTTCTTTTTATTGAGCTTTCCTTTCCCAACTTCAAATCTCCCTTGGAGTTCTTTGACGCTGGCGGGAGATTTGAAGTTATGTTTATCTAGAGGAAGCTCAATAACCATGGTTTCCTGCCTTTTTTTATCCCACTGGAAAAAAATTCAACTTTTCGTCGTTTTTGTGTAAAATAGCACAATTGTCGCGGATGAATCAAAGAAAGGCGAGTTTTTATGTCTGATCAATTACGGTTAAATAAAATCAAGGGGTTTTCCGGCCGGAAGGGGCCGCTATTGCTCATCATCTTAGACGGTATCGGTATCGGTAAACGTGACGAGAGTGACGGGGTTTTTCTGGCCAAAACTCCTTGTCTGGATGCCCTGATGAAGGGGGATTTTTATACGACCCTTCTGGCTCATGGGACGGCCGTGGGGATGCCTTCCGATGACGATATGGGAAACAGCGAAGTCGGACACTATGCCCTGGGGGCCGGGCGGGTCTTTGACCAGGGTGCCAAATTGGTCTCCCAATCCATTCTCGATGGCGAGATTTTCCAAACCCCCACATGGCGGAAATTGGTTGATGGCGCCAAGAGAGAAGGGCGCACGTTTCATTTCATTGGATTGTTGTCGGATGGGAATGTGCACTCCCATATCGATCATCTGCATGCCTTGCTTAAGGAATGCGCCGCGCAAGGGGTGAAAAGGGGCAGGATTCACGTCATGACGGATGGGCGGGATGTGCACGAGCGTTCAGCCCTTGGATATATCGAGAAGACGCAAGGCCTCTTGAACGATCTTCGAACGAAGTTCGGTGTGGATTACTGTATCGCCTCCGGCGGCGGGCGCATGGTCACGACCATGGACCGTTATAATGCCGACTGGAGTATTGTCCAGCGCGGTTGGAACGCCCATGTCCTGGGCAAGGCCCGGATGTTTGAATCGGCGGCTGAGGCCGTCCGCACGTATTACAAGGAAGACCCTTCGGTCAACGACCAGTATCTGGATCCGTTTGTCATCGCCTCCGGCGGCCGTCCCATCGGCACGATCGAAGACGGGGATTCGGTTGTCTTTTTCAACTTCCGCGGGGACCGCGCCATCGAACTCTCCCTCGCCTTTGACCAGAAAGAGGGATTTGACCGGTTTGACCGCGGGCGCGTCCCGGATGTTTTGTTTGCCGGTATGATGCAATATGACGGTGATTTGCGTGTTCCCAAAAATTATCTTGTTGAGCCGCCCACTGTTGAGGGGACGGTGAGTCAGTATCTATGCGCGAACGGCATCAGCGGCTTTGCCGTCTCGGAGACGCAAAAGTACGGTCACGTGACGTATTTCTGGAACGGCAACAATTCCGGTTATGTGGATCAAGACCTGGAAACATACGTTGAGATCCCATCGGACAGGATTCAATTTGACAAAGCCCCAAGGATGAAGGCGTATGAGATCGTTGAGAAAACAACCGAATTGCTTCACAGCGGGAGATACCGCTTCGGCAGGATCAACTTTGCCAATGGCGATATGGTGGGGCACACAGGGGTTCAGGAAGCGATCATCACGGCGGTTGAAACGGTTGATGAGTGCACGGCCAAGCTGATTGAGGTGATCAAGAAGGTGGACGGCATCGCCGTTCTTCTGGCAGACCACGGCAATGCCGACGAGATGTTCACGGTCAAGAACGGGAAAAAGATTGTCAGCACGGCCCATTCGCTCAATCCGGTGCCTTTCGCGATTGTCGATCCCGGTTACCGGGGCGAATACAAAATCGCCGGCCTTCCCAGACGGGGACTGTCGAATGTCGCCGCCACGATTTTGAACCTTCTTGGATTTGAGAAACCCGCGGATTACGATCCATCGCTCATTGAATTTGTTTAGGGAGACATTCCATGATGCTTGTGAAATTTTCATTGATGGCGGCGGGGATTGTTTTTTTGATTGCGTGTTTTTGCGTTTTTTTTGATCAGGCGGTTTTGACAAGGCGGGGGACGATCTACCGGATCCGAACGGATAAAAAACGCGTCGCCCTCACCTTTGACGACGGCCCCTCCCCCGTCTGGACGTCCAAGATCCTGGATGAATTGAAAAAGGCCGGTGTTAAGGCGACCTTCTTTATGGTCGGCCATCATGTTCAGAAATATCCGGATATCGCCCGTCGCGTGGCCGAAGAAGGCCACACCATCGGCAATCACGGGTACGCCCACAGCGTGCTTCTTTATTACACTCCGCCCGAGATCGAAGAAGAGATCAAGTACACCGAACACGTGATCCGGGAGACGACCGGCCGGACAACAAAAATTTTCCGTCCGCCCAAAGCGTGGCTGAGCAAATCCATCAAGGAAAAAATTAAGTCCATGGGATATGATGTCGTGCTATGGTCGTTGAATTCGAAAGACTGGGTTTCGTTCAATCACAGAGATATCGTCCGGTATTTGGCTAAACGGGTGAAAAACGGCGACATCCTTCTTTTTCACGACAGCGGCAACGTGTTCACAACCGAAGGGGGAAACCGCAACCAGACCGTGAAATCGATATCGCTTTTGGCAAGGACATTGCAGGAGAAAGGCTTCGAGTTTGTCTCTGTGGAGGAATTGATTTATGACGCGTGATTGTTTTGAGAGGCGAAGGCACACCGAACTGATCCTGATTCTGATCGCCGTGGGTTATTTTTTTCTGATGTGGGGGAACGGCATCGTCAGTCTGACTCATCCCGACGAGGTCTTTTATGTGCAGAGCGCCAAGGAGATGGTCTCCCACAACAGCTGGATGACGCCGTTGATTTTCGATCAGCCGCAGTTTGAAAAACCCATTCTATTTTTCTGGTTATTGGCACTGGGAATCAAATCTTTTGGCCTCACGCCTTTCATCGCCAGGTTCTGGCCGGCCTTTTTTGCCATCGTGGGGGTGTGCGCGGCCTATGGGATTGCCTGGATGCTCTTTAGACGCAAACGAACGGCATTCCTCGCGGGTGTCATCCTGGCAAGCAGTTTCATCTATCTCGCCATGGCCAGGGCCGTATTGACCGATGTGGTTTTCTCGGTCTTGGTGACGTTGTCCATCGCGTTTTTTTGCTGGGCGTATGAATACCGAAAGCGTAAGCGCGTCGGCGTGATCCTCTGTTTGCTGTTTTCTGCCCTGGCTGTCCTGACCAAGGGTATTCTGGGTTTCATGTTCCCCGCGGCCGCCATCCTGATTTTTCTGACATCCAAGAAGGACTTGAGGTTTCTTAAGGATTGGTCGACGGTGATGGGACTGTTGGTTTTTGTCGTTGTGGCTGTGCCGTGGCATGTGTTGATGTATCGCTGGTACGGGCATGCCTTCATCGAAGAATATTTTTATAACGTTCACTTGAAAAGGATCCTCATCGCCGAACATCCCCGTTTAGATAGCTGGTATCTTTATCTGGGGATCATGTTTGGCGGTATCTTGCCGTGGAGCCTTTTCTGGGTTCCGGCGGGTCTTTTGATATCGAGGCAGTTCAGAAACAAAACGGAATCACGGGACAAGCTTTTTTTCCTTTTGTCCTGGATCGCCGGCATTTACATGTTTGTCCAGCCGGCCCATTCCAAACTGGCCAGTTATATATTCCCGGTTTTTCCCGCCATCGCGGTGATTGTGGCTTATTATCTTGATGATGCCTTACAGAAAGCCGAGGGGACTGGGAGATCTCGGGGCCTTGCGATATGCGGTTATATCTCGTCTGTATTTTTCATCGGAGTTGCGGCGGCGGGCATCATCGCCGGGAAAAAATATATTGAGGTGATCGTTAATATGTGGCCGGTATATATTTTTTCTGTTTTGCTTTCTTTAGCGGGTTGTCTGATTTTTATATTCGCTCTGAAGCAGCAATACTTAAGGATGATCTTTTCCCATGTGGGAGTGACAGCGATTTTACTGGTCACCTTGCTGTTTGCTAAGCCGTACATCGAGCCATGGGTTTCCTGTGAGGGGATCAGCGCTGTCTTCAACAAGATCGACCGTTCGGATTCGGTGGTGATCACCAGCAAATTTTATGTCCGGGGGATCCGCTATTACACCGACAGGAAAATGGCGGTCATTGACATCAACGGCAAAGGTTTTTTCAGCCCTCATCCCATTCCCTTCTTAAATACGGATCAGAAGGTGCGGGATCTTTTAGGAACCCAGGCTGTGACCTATGCGATTGTTAAAGAGGGGAATGTGGAGGATCTCAAACGGATCATCCAGGGGCATCCTTACCGGTTGGAAGAGCTGGCCGGTATGGGAGGGAAGTATATATTGAAGATTGAGAGGATTTGAAAATGAGAAAAACGTTGAATTCAAACACTAAAAAAGTTGAATGGATCAGCGGCGGCAAGTTCTCCGATATCCGCTACGAGAAAGCCGAAGGGATCGCGAAGATCATGATCAACCGCACTGAAACGCGTAACGCCTTTCGGCCGCAGACGGTACGGGAAATGTCCCAGGCCTTGAACGATGCCCGTGATGACGAAAAGATCGGCGTTGTTA
>CAYIQK010000062.1:0-7805 GCA_964365515.1 uncultured Planctomycetales bacterium
CCTTGATCACCGCGAGGACCATGTTGGCGAGGATGCAAAAGAGGGTGGCCTTGATTCCCTTCGCGGAACCCTGATCAAGCTTCCGATAGTACAATTCATTGAAACTCATACGCGTTTTGCCCTTGGGCATCATATCATAAAAACTTCCATCTGAGAACAAATCGTGAAAATTGAATTGCCCCAATCCGCACAAGAATATAGAATAGGGACAATATGAATTCCGGTTCCCAGCAGAATCATCAAAAACATCACATCTTCTCCAAAGAGACTTGGACATTTCTCATCCTCGCCATCCTCTCGGTGACAGTCCTCGTCAAGTTCGTAGACTTAACCCCCCACGTGGACCAGGAGTTCTTTTTCTCGAGCGAAGACGCCCATTACCAGGCCGATCACGAGATCTCCAAACTCTTCACGCGCAAAGACAGCCAGATCATCATCAGCGTCAAAGGGGATATCTATTCCAAAGAATACGAAGAGAAAATCGGTCAGTTGAGCGATCTCTTGATCACCTTCCAGGCCGTCACCAGCGTCAAAAGCATCACCGAAGGTCCCCGCAACGCCCAGGACGCCGTCCGCAGTCCTTTCTGGAGGCGTCTGTTGATCGCGGACAACGAAGAATCCAGCAACATCATCGTGATTGTCGATGAAAAAGCCGGCAGGGATCTCATCCCTAGGGTCGAGGACCTGATCGCGGTGATGCAGGCGGAAAACTTTCATATCGAGATCTCCGGATTCCCTTATGTCGTGGAAATGATCCGGCGCTATCTCATGCGGGACTTATATATCTTCAGCAGTCTGGCCTTCGTCCTTTTTGGGATCGTTATCATCTCCATCTTCCACTCGTGGCACATCCTCATGGGGACAGTGACGGCCTGCCTTGAGACCTGCGCCATGACCTTCATGATCACGCATCTGCTGCACATCCGAATCGGCATCCTCACGGCAAATCTGGCCACGATTGTCTTTGTGATGACTCTCTCGCACATTGTTTTTCTGACCTTCAACTGGAAAAACCTCCGTAAAAGCGAACTGGGGCCGTCAGGATATTCCGCCGTCAAAAAAGCCATGCAGATCACGCTGATGCCTTCTTTCTGGAGCATGGCCACGACATTGCTGGGATTCTTCAGCCTTCTTTTCGTCCAGGCAAAACCATTGCGAGAACTGGGTATCGCGGGGGCCATCGGCACTTTAGTCGCTTTTTCTGTGGCCTACAGCGTGTATCCGCCATTTCTGTGCCTGAAAAACCGGGCGCATCTGCACTCGCGCCGATCAGTCAAACGCTACCCCCAGATGATATTCAACGCAGTGGAAAAACGCTACCGCGTCATCATCACGCTCATCATAGCCTTTATCGTCATCACCCTGCCCAGTCTGCGGTATCTGAACACGGATCCCAGCCTCATTTCTTATTTCTCGAAAAAAAGCAAAATCACGGCAGGATTAGAGTACATTGACCATAACGGCGGCAGTAGTCCCTTAGTGCTTGTCTTAAAGACCGCCTCCGGAGAGGCCTTAGACACGAATAAGACGTATCGCCAGCTTTGGGAATTGCAGGAAGATTTGGAAAAACATCCCGACGTGGGAACCATCATCTCTCTTCCCACCCTCATGGCAGAGGGCAAACGTCTTCCACTTTCGATGTTTCTGGTGTGGGATTGGTATTTGGACGTGCTGGAAAAACCCCAATACGACCGCATTGCCCGCAGTTTTGTCACCCAGGATCACAAATACGGCCTCTTCCTTTTGCGCATGAATGAGATGGGCCGCACCAACTCCAGGATGGAGGTTATTGAGCAGATCAAACAGATCGCGCGCCGTCATCAATTCGTTCCACACATGGTGGGAGGCATCTATTCCCTGCAGGGTCATCTTTCCAAATTAGTCGCCTCCAGTCTCATCTTCGGCTTATCTCAGCTTATTTTTCTTTTTGTCTGGGTAGCTTTGATTGTGTCAGGCTCTATGCGCATCTCCTGGGCGATGACGTTAAGTATCAGCCTCATCCCATTATGTATTTTAGGCGGGATAGGTCTTCTGGGGATTCCGTTGGATACGATCTCAGCACCCGCGGCCAACATCGCCATTTCCATGGGAATTGATGCCATGATTCACATAACGAACAACTTTCGCCGCCTCGTCCGCGGACGCCATAAATGCAGGAATACGGGGAAAACTTGGGTGCGCGTGCGTAAGATTATGTGGGAACCGGTGATGACTTCGATGTTTATTGTCTCCAGCGGATTCGCTATCTTCTTTTTCTCTTCGTTTCCGCCCACGCAACGTTTCGGCGGCGCCATCGTCTGGGGAACAATCATCTCCGCGATGATCGCGCTTTTCATCTTCCCCGCCCTGGCTAAAAAAGAGAACTAAGACGCAGATAGTACTGGGGATGAGAAGGCAATCACCTGAGGACTGACCAGTTTCTCAAAATCCTTATACGCCATCTGAATCAGCTCCCGGTGATTGCCGGCATTGAAGGCAATTTCCTCATCCTCGCCTAAAATCGCGGCCACAAACACAGGCATGCCGTAGAGATTCCCGAAAGGCGGCATAGCCCCCAACTCACAGTCCGGGAAAAAGCTTCCAAAATCATCTTCATTGGCCAATTCAACTGATTTTGCTCCTGCGGCCTCCTTGAAAAAATCAAAATCCACATGATAGGGGGCCGGTAACACTGCCATGGCCATCTTTCCATCCAACTTAACAACGACTGTCTTCACCAGCTCTTTCCCGCGAATATGAGCCGAAGCCGCGACCTCCTGGGCGGTATAGGCGGTTGAATGACTCAAGACCACATATTTGACGCCGTGTCCATCCAAAAATTGTCTCAACTTTTTGATCGGCATCGTCATCCTCCCCTCACCTCTCCCAGCTTTCGTAAATATTGTATGCCCCTTGCGATACGATAGCTATTCGATGAATTACGCGTCGACTTGCGTAGTATTACGCGAAAATGGTGCCCCCTTGGAATGCGCGGATCGGCCGCGCGTAATGAGGCGCTCTCCGAACCTGTCTTTGATCGAGTCAACCGCCTTGTGAATCTTCTCCATCTTCTCGCCTTTGGTATCCGGGAAAAGACTCTCCTGAACGTAAGAATCCTTGAAGTGAGCGGCCCGGACGCCCACCAGGCGGTATTCCTGCCCTTTCTTGTGCACGGCCCCGAAAAGTTCACGGCTGACCCGGCAGATATCATCAAAAAAATTCGTTCTCCGTCTCAATGTGTGATCGCGCGTGATGGTTTTGAAATCGCTGAAACGCACCTTCAGGGTGATCCTGCCGGCCTTCAGACCGGACTGACGCAGGCGGCGGGAAACCTTCTCGCTCAAAGAGGTCAGGACATCGCGAATCGCGGACTCATCTTTGGTGTCCACCTCAAAGGTGTGCTCATGGCTGACGGATTTGATCTCCTCTCGCGTTTCGACTTGCCGGTCATCCGCTCCGTTAGCCAGAAGGAAGAGGTCTCCTCCCTTTTTCCCAAACTTCTTGCAAAGCATCTCCTTGGGACATCGTGCCAAATCCCCGATGGTCCGAATTCCACTGGCATTCAATTCCTTTTGAGTATGGTCTCCCACGCCCCACATCTTCTCAATGGATAAAGGCCATAAAAAATCCAGCAGATGCTCCGGCGTGATCTCCAGCAGTCCGTCCGGCTTGACGTGATCCGAGGCCATCTTGGCCGCCATCTTGGTTGGAGCGATGCCGACGGAGGCTGTCAAATTCAACTGCTTTTTGATCCTTGCTTTGATCTCGCGGCCGGTCTCCAAAGGAGATCCCCAAAAATGGAAACTTCCGGTGATGTCCAAAAAGGCCTCGTCAATGCTGATGGGCTCGACATCCGGCGTGAAATCGTTGAGGATATCAAAAACTTCCGCCGAGACCTTTTGGTATTTGCGCATATCAACCGGAAGGAATAGGGCCTCAGGGCACAGCCGGTAGGCCATTGAGATCGGCATGGCGGAATGGATACCGTAGCGGCGGGCCTCATACGAACAGGTTGAGACGACCCCGCGTCCTTTCCCGCCTCTGGGATCCGCCCCCACCACGACGGGCATGCCCGCGAGCGAGGGATCGTCCCTCTGTTCGACGGCCGCGAAGAAAGCGTCCATATCGATATGAAGAATCACATCAACTTATAACCCTCATCGCCGGGGAGTTTGCCGTCGACCTTCAGGACCTTCACATCTGCACCGGCGTCTTGGGAAGGAATGATGCCGATGGCATTGGGAACCTGCTCGACAAACCGTCTCAAAGATTCATTGGAGGCCACGGTCTTCGGAAACGACGGAATTTCTCCACGGTATATCTTCATCAGCCAAAATTTCTTCAAGTCCTTTGCCGTCATACCGTAGATTTCTTGAAGAATCATTTTCTGCTCCTTGCTGTCGGCTTCGTGCATCAGAAGATATATTTTTCCGTCGTTCGACCAGTACGATTTCTCCACTTTGAAGATCTTGACCAACTCTTCAAAGGAAATATCCTCGACCGGATTGTTCGAATGGACGATCACGGCCAGGGATTCCGCGGAGGACTGAGAAGGAGCAAAAACCACCACCATAAGAAAAAAACAAGTCATAATCTTTTTAAAAAACATGCTGAACCATCTCCTTTCAAAAGTTATCAATCATCAAAATTTTTTCTCCATAGCGATAATTCCATTTAAAAAATAATTGTAAAATATTATAAAGCAATACAAAAAATCACACAATGCAAACATATTGCATACATAATGCATATCAAAAATATGTAGTCTATATTTTTATCTAACAGGTTGGGATAGAAAAGATTGGAGATAAGTGGTGAGATTGATATCTTTGTTTGTTATGCCGAGTTTTCTGCGAATGCTGTGACGGTGGATTTCAATAGTCCGATGGGAGACATGCAGCAACCCCGCGATTTCTTTGCTCGGGAACCCGTTTTTGATCATGCCGCATATCTCCGTCTCGCGCGGCGTCAACCTCCATTGGACTTTGGAAATCTGCCCTGCGAACGTTGAGGTCAAGTCATCCAGATTCTTTTCCAACAAATCAATGTAACGGCGGTCAAAGCGCGTGCCTTTTCTCTTGAACTTTTTGACAATTGGAAGAATCAGCCGCTCCACATTAGCCATGACGTCCTCTTCCTTGCGTCGTTTTTCAATCTCAATCTGCCTCAAGATCTCCTGCAGGGCCAAATTTTTCTGTTCAAGGATTATTTTCTGTTCTCTCAGTTCGGCCTCCGAAATCCTTAAGGCTTTCTCCATCTTCTGACGATGGGCGACCTCACTGGAGAGATTACGATTGGCCGCCTCCAATTCCAGCGTCCTTTGTTTGACACGGGATTCCAATTCCTCTCGGGCCTGGAATAACTGTTCTTCCAGTTGCTTGCATTCTGTGATGTCGTGAATGTAATGAACGAAATGCCGCGGTTTGCCGTCCGTGTCTGTGACAGCGCGACAACTGACGTAAACCCAAACGATTTTCCCGTCCTTGTGAATATAACGTTCCTGCAGGCCAAAGCGTTCGATCTCTCCACGGACCAAGCGCTGATAATGGGCCCAATACATCGGAAAATCATCCGGATGGATGATGTCTTTGGGCTGGTACAAACGGAGATTCTCCGGCGTATAACCGAGCAATTGACAAAAATCTGCAGGGATTTGCCCCCACTGGCCATCCAGACCGACAGACACTTCGATGACAGGTGGGAAAAGACCGTTTTGCATCGCATAATCCTCCCAAAATTTTTAACAAATCCTTGGCAATTGTTCGCCGCTGAGCGTGTCAACAATGCGCGTGGTTCCGATCCGATTTTTCATACGGACGATCGCGGAGGCCTCATCCGTCACCTTCCCGATCACACGCGCGTCTTTCCCATAACAGTGGGTTTTCATGATATCCAATGCCCGCTGTCCATCCTTAGGGGCGACAAAGGCGATGAAACGTCCTTCGTTGGCCACATACAAAGGGTCTAACCCCAAGATCTCACAGGCCGAAGAGACATCCTGGCGGACAGGGATGGCGGTCTCCTCAATCTGCATGCCTTTTCCGGAAGAAACCGCGATCTCATTGAGGGCGGAGGCCAGGCCGCCGCGCGTTAAGTCGCGCATGCAGTGAATCTCGATGCCTTCGGATAAAAGCGTCATCACAAGGTCGGCCAATGGCGCCGTATCGCTTTCAATCGAACTTTCAAATTCCAACCCCTCCCTCACGGCCATGATCGCCATGCCGTGACGGCCGATATCGCCGTTGAGAAGGATCACATCTCCTTCGCGCACCATGGCAGGCGCGATCTTTTGGTCATGCTCAATGACCCCGATGCCGGCCGTGTTGATGAATATCCCGTCGGCCTTGCCCCTGTCCACGACCTTTGTGTCCCCCGTGATGATCCGCACGCCGCATTCTTGGGCGGCCTGCCGCATGGACTCAACCACCCGTTGCAGGGTTTCCATCGGGAGACCTTCCTCCAAAATGAAACCCGCGCTCAAGTACTTCGGGCGCGCCCCGGCCATGGCCAGGTCATTGACGGTGCCGTGAACAGCCAGTTTTCCGATATCCCCGCCGGGAAAAAAAATCGGCTGGACCACATAAGAGTCTGTTGTGAAAGCCAGACGGCCGGCCGAAAGATTCACCACCGCGGCATCATGCTGATCGTTCTCGCCGGGATGAGAAAAAGCGGGAAGAAATACCTTCTCGATCAACTGATGCATCAGCGTCCCTCCGCCTCCGTGGGCAAGAAGGATATGGGAATGGTCAAGAACCCCGGCGGGACAGGAAAAAACAAGGCTTTCTTTTTTAGTCGTCAGATTTTCGCTCATTTGATGGAAGACGGCGCAAGAGGCCTGCGGTAACGGTAATACGCCGCGCATGCCCCTTCCGAAGAAACCATGGTCGCGCCCAGCGGGTGTTCGGGAATGCATTTGCCGCCGAAAGCCGGACACTCATACGGTTTTTTAGCCCCCTGCAGAACCAAACCGCTCAGACACTCAGAACTTTCTTCGGTCTGATATCCGCCGACGTTGAAACGCTCTTCGGCGTCAAAGGCTTTATACGCCGGCGAAAGATGAAGACCGCTTTGCGGGAGCTCTCCCACCCCGCGCCATTTCCGCGGCCCCACGCGAAAGACTTCCCGGATGATCTCCCTGGCGCGCTCATTGCCCTCTCTGCGCACGGAACGCGTGTATTGATTTTCCACTTCGGCGCGGCCTTCTTCCAGCTGTTTGACGCACAGATAAACCCCCTGCAGAATATCTAAGGGTTCAAATCCCGTGACAACGATGGGAACGCGGTATTTTTGAGCGAGGGGTTCATATTCAGTGTAACCCATGACCGTGCAGACGTGGCCGGCCGCGAGGAACCCCTGCACGCGATTGGCCGGCGACGACAGGATGGCCTCCATGGCCGGCGGAACAAGGACATGCGAGACGAGGACGGAAAAGTTGACAATCCCCTCTTTCTTGGCCTGATACACCGCCATGGCATTGGCCGGCGCGGTTGTTTCAAAACCGACGGCAAAAAAGACAACCTGTTTGCCGGGATTTTTCCTGGCGGCAGTCAAGGCGTCCGTCGGAGAATAGACCACACGGACATCCCCTCCCTGCGCCTTCACGCGCAGGAGATCTTTTTGCGAACCCGGCACGCGCAGCATATCACCAAAAGAACAAAAAATGACGTCTTTCAAAGAGGCGATGGCAACAGCCTTGTCGATAAATTCCAGCGGCGTCACGCAGACAGGACACCCCGGCCCATGCACCAGTTCAATCTCTGAAGGCAGAAGATCATCGATGCCGAACTTCACAATCGTATGGGTCTGGCCGCCGCAAATCTCCATCA
>CAYIQK010000063.1:0-7572 GCA_964365515.1 uncultured Planctomycetales bacterium
CCGCCGATTGGGCGACTTCATCAATCTTGGCGATGCAGGGGTTGGCATTCGGTTCGATGATATAAACCTTCCCGTCCGATGCGACACGGATATCAAACCTCAGATAACTGCAGATGTCCAGGGCGCGGTAGGCCCTCTTGCAGACATCAATGATTTCCCCCTCCACACCGTTGGCCAGCTTTCCCGCATAGACGCTCTTGATCCCCCATTTGTCCCGGTACTGCTCATCCCATTTGGCCTTGTAAGTGGCAATACGGACATCCTCTGGCAATTCCCCGAATTTGATCTCCCGAAACGGCATGACCGTCAGCCTTCGATTGCCAAGCACGGTCACATAGAACTCTCGGCCGTCGACATATTCCTCCGCGATGGCATCCATATTCATGTTCTCATGAATGAATCTCACCCTTTCCTGGAAGGCCTCCTCATGATCGGCGATGGAAGCCTGCGAGATTCCCCGCGAGGCCTCCTCGCATAAGGGTTTGATGATAACCGGCAACTTCAATTTTTTAGGAAGCCACACCCGCCGGCGGCGATGAAACACATAAAACCGTGGAACCTTGATTTTGTGGAAGGCCAGGATCTTCTTACTCAGTCCTTTGTTGTTGCATATGAACATATTGTCCGAACTGGCCCCTGTGTGAGGGATTCCCAGCATCTCAAGGAGGGCGGCGATATTCTTATCGAAATGCGTCTTGTCATCGAAGACCTCGACCAGATTAAAAATCACATCCGGTTTATTCTCGGCGATCTCTTCCAATAACGGCGTAACGGTATTGTACAGCCCCAGGATGCTGACCTCATAACCGTTGGCTTTGAGCGCCTCACAAACGTCGTTTTCCGTGTACATGTTCTCCGGATCCGCGAATTCTTGACCGTAATCATACCCGCGCGGTTTTTGATAGGGGCTGTTGAACAGCAGTAAAACTTTGAGCTTTTTTCTCATCGTCGTTCGATCCTCTGTTTCTCGCCGCGGAAGCGTCCCGTGTAAAGATAATTCATCACCAAAGACGTGATATACGCCGACAGATGAAGGGCGAGTGCCGTCTCATCGCCTGAAACCGCCAGCTTGAGGTCACGGCTTCTTTTCTCGATATCCCTGAAAAGATCGTTGACCACATGCTTGCGTTCCCCTGAGTATCTCGAGACCGTCTCCAGGATGCCGCGGCGATATTTGTGGAGGAGCTCTGCGGCGGACATTGACTTGGGATGATCTTCGGCCAGCTCGGCAAAAATTCTTTTCAAAAAGGCATCATGAAAATCAGGAAAGTCCTCGGCCCAGAAATGGCGTTTCTTTTTATAATAATTTTTCAAGGTGATCCGCAAGGTCGAAAGCCGCCAAAACTGATTTCGGCTTTTGACAACCGGCGGTTTGTTCTTGATCTCTGTCATCAACAGATCGACATATTCCAACTTTTCCAAGGCCTTCCATCCTTGATATTGCCCCCGCCAGTCAAGTCCTGGCGTGAGCCACACTGCGAAGGTCTCGACGAAATCCTCATCCGGATGATACTGGGCATAATAGCCGTCCAAGTGATGCACGTAGTTTTTACTGTAAGGGCGGAACTTATAAGTATCCGCATATTCAAGACTCGAAGGCCCAAAAAACTTTTGCCATTTTTTCCGCTTGTGAAACTGATAAGCGTAACAGATGGCGTGACCGGCCTCATGGCGAAGAAGTTTCATGCACCATTCTTTTGTGTCGCCCTCCGCATCGAACATGATTTTTCTTTCCAGCCTCGTGAGGACCGGATGGGCCAAATAAAACGGGACACCTATGCAGGTCTCTTCCTCAGGAGTGAGCCATTCATCAGCGAGGTAGCATTTCGGCCGGAAAATGATCCCCTTGTCTTCCAATTCCCGGTAAAGTTGGTCAATGCATTCCTGAACCCATGTCCCTTCGATCTTGACCGGCAGATCACACAGACGCACCTTCAAGAGTTCTTCTTCGCTCAAGCCCTCAATCAGGATCATATGAATATCCTCTTCATTTGCACGCCGGCAGATAACTTCAGAATATCGCGACGATCGATCGCTCCAGGCACAAGACTCACGGCATTCGCGGACCCCGCCGCTACAGCCCGTCGCAGGGACTCCCCAAACGATTTGCCTTCGAAATATGCGTTGAGAAATCCTCCAATGAGCGCATCCCCGCAACCGACATCGTTTCTGAGCCGGATTTGGGGCGCTCTGGCATGCCACAATTCCCGGTGATTAGACCCGATGGCCCCTTCTTTGTCCATCGACACAATGACAACCTGGATACCCATCGCATGAAGATGAGAAACGGCTTGCTCAATCTCTTTGATACTTCCAAGACGCCTGCCTAAAACCTCTTCGGCTTCCTTGAGATTCGGCTTGACCAGAAAAGGTCTGGCCCGAAGTCCTGCGGCCAGAGATTTGCCGCTTGTATCCAAAACCGACGGAACACCCTGGCGGTGAGCCAATCGGATCAGTTGAGCATACAGATCCTCCGAGGCCCCTTTGGCGATCCGCCCGGACAACACGACCATACGGCTGTGCCTTAGCCGTTGTCTGTAGATCTCCTTGAACCTCCTGATTTCACCACCCGTGACCTTGGGTCCAGACTCCAGAATGCGTGTTTTTTTATTGGTGACGGAATCGGCGATGGTCAGATTGATCCTTGTCCTGCCCTTGATCCTCAAAAAGTCCGCCTCCATTCCTTCTTGCTTCAATAAATCCATGATCACACATCCGGCCTCACCGCCCAAAAAACCTGTGGCCAGGGTATCCACGCCTAGACGATGCAAAACCCTTGCCACATTGATCCCCTTACCTCCGGCGCTAAGAATAGGATCTCGACATCTGTGATCATGCCCCGGCCGGAAATGATTGATGACAACGGTCTTATCAACAGCGGGATTCACTGTGACGGTCAGGACGTGCTTATTCATGGATCGATTCTTTACATGTCCCAAGGATCAGGGTATTGGAACGTGTACTGCAACGACTTCTTCAGTTTGCCGTTACGAACAATCTTATTGGATGCGGGGGATTCTTCCTTAAATTGCGGCGGATCAAGCCCAAGCCTCAAGGCGGCCTTGGTGTAAAGCTCACGCCGGGTGGGATGCCCATCGCTACAGGCGTTGAGGATCTCCCCTCGGATATCTTGGGCAATGATCCGAACAACAATTTCAATGCAATCATCCAGATGAATCAGATTAACAGGCCTATCACCACCCTGAACTTCTTTTTTCTCTGCCAGAAACCCGCCGATCTTCCGTGTCGCACCATACAACCCCCCCAAACGGATCACCGTGGTCTGAAAATGAGAATTGCATAGGAGTGATTGTTCGATGTCATACAACACCTGGGCCCGGCGGTTGTCCGGAATGAACGACGCGTCTTCACGCGCGTCCGGCATTGAATCCGGGTAAACGGAAGTCGAACCCGCAAAAATGACAAATTCAATCGGACTCGACTGCACACGAAGAATCACAGACTCGATTTGTCTTTGGTAATCAGATGGATCGGCCAGATTTCTTCTGAAAGGAATATTCAAGAATAAGACGGAGGATTGAAAAAAAACATTGAGATCCAGGCCATAAATGCCGGGCAAGCATTGGATCAGAAACGGTGTGATGTTCGATCTCTCGAGTATTGGGAGTTTCTCCGGCCGTGTCGTTGAACCCTTCACCAGATATCCCTCGCGGACTAAGCGTTGCGCCAGCGGCAGTCCCAGCCAACCGCATCCAAAAACACTGATCGGCCGCACAATCATTTCCAACCCCGCATCAGCCAGGGTGGGAAAATCATCGCATCACTGCGATGTTGTGACATCCGTCGTCTCGATCGCCGGTTCGACGGAGGGTACTGCGCTGCTCATCGTCTGAGCTTTCATCTGCGCCCAGGTCTTCGCGCCGATAATGCCGTCCACCTTCAGATTGTTGTCTCTTTGAAAAGACTTGATGGCCTCGATGGATTTCTGACCAATCTTACCGTCAATGGATCCGTCATAATAGCCGGCCTTCTGGAGCACCGTTTGCACTTCCGAAGGGGAAGCCGAAACGCGGATAATCTCTCGCGTCTCCATTTTACCGCCCGTACCGGCAGAACCCGATGATTGTCTGCCCTGCAGGCCAACCGAACGTCCGCCAGAATAACCTGAAAACTGCCCCTGCTGACCGGAAAGACGATTCACCTCATATTTCAATTGCTGAATCTCACTGTCTTTCAACTGCAATTCACGCTCCATCTGGACGACCTTCACATCCAATAAATCCGTGGAAGCAGATTTCCTCGCGACGCTGCAACCACCCAACGGCCCCAGCAGAATCATCCCCAAAAGCAGTCCAACGGCTAACCTCATGTGTAATCCCTCCTTTTTAGCAATGTTTTTTATAACAACCGAAACTGCAGAACGATATTCTAGCATAAACTTTCTTGATGCCTATCATTTCTTTATTTATTGCTTCATTGATCATTGAGCCGCATCAGATTCGTTAATATCTCGGCAGGCGCCTGGGGATAACGCTGATGAAACACCCGCGCCCCTTCTTCCCGCTCATCTAAAATCACCGCTTCATATTCGAAACCGGGCCTGATGACAGGAACGCCTCCCAATTTGATCTTTTCTTTGGTCCCTACAATTTTTAATGTCCCCATATAAACGACCGAGATGGGGAGAACCTCAAAAGACACATCGATGGATTCGGTCGCCAATGTCGAACCGACCGGAATGCAGACGCTGGAAATTTTGTATGGGCCGGCCGGCAGTTCAATAAAAAAATAACCCGGCTTGACCGTTTTCCATTGCCCGAAGAAAGAACGATCGCCGGGGTTGTCTTCAATATGCAGATAAAATTTGTTTTTATTGTGCTCTCCTTGTCCCTCAAAAAGCAGTTTCACGTACGTTGTCTTCAACACTCCCTGAAAATCCGTTTTGGCAAAGACCACTCCCTTTTTCTGGACATATCCTTTCAGGTCTTTATCCTGGATATTTTGAAGATGAAAAGACTTCTCCCTTTCCCTCACAATCATTTTCCCGCTTTCACGGAATCCGCCGCCAGCCGAGGATCGATCCGAAGAGGAAACAGCGCATCCCCCGCCAGAAAACACCAAGAACAGGAAAAATATCACTCTCCGCGTAATCATATCCATTATTCAGTATAACAACTTCACAAAAGGATGACTATCCATTTTCAACCGCTAACACGGTCGAAATCTTGGCGGAAATTTTAACAAAGGCATAACCGGTCGCGCAGATAAAGATTCCCACCTGGATATGTCTGAAGTCGGCGTTGATCAAATCCATAAAGATGACAACGATGCCCAAACACATCGTGATCAACCCGCCCACATGGCAAAACAGGCTCAACCCCTCTAAAGATTTGATGTTTTCTTCCTTCATCCGTCATCCTTTCTTTGATTGGCGTATTGATCCCCGCCAAAGTCCTAGAGATACGTTTGATCCTTAAGATAATTCGCGTAATCGGCCACGGCCTCTTCGAGCTTAGTGAAAGGCTTTGTGTATCCGCATCTTCGCAATTTGGTCATATCGGCCTGGGTGAAATACTGATATCTTTCCCTCAAAGTTTCCGGCATGTCAAAATACCGGATGCACCGGGGTTTCCCGACGGCAGCAAAAAGGGCCTGGGCCAGATCATTCCAACTGCGCGCCTCGCCCGTCCCCACATTAAAGATTCCGTTGCAAGAGGGGTGATCCAAGAAAAAGAGAACAACATCCACGGCATCTTTGACATAAATGAAATCCCTTTTCTGCTCTCCGTCTGGATATTCGGGCTTATACGACTTGAAAAGAAACATCTGCCCGTCTTCCACAACCCTTTCGTAGGCCTTGGCGATGACGCTTCGCATCTCGCCTTTATGGTATTCATTAGGCCCAAAGACATTGAAAAATTTCAACCCCGCCATCCGGCCGGTCAAACCGTTATCCAAGACCCAAAGATCGAGATCCTGCTTAGACTGGCCGTAAAGATTGAGCGGACTCAATCGGCGGATCGTTTCTTCGTCGTCCCTGTAGCCGGCGGAGCCATCGCCGTAAGTGGCGGCCGAACTCGCATAAATGAAACGCAGGTTGTGTCTTAAACTCCATTGGGCCAAAAGGCGGGTATACTCGAAATTATTCTCTCTGAAATAATGGGCATCCTGTAAAGTGGTGGAACTGCAGGCCCCCATATGAATCACCGCCTGGATATCGGCCCCCAACTCATCCCCGGCCGTAAGGTCGCGGAACTCTTTTTTATCATAATACCTGATGTACTTCTTGTGCTCGAGATTTTTAGATTTCACCTCGCCGAGATGATCCACGAGGATCAGATCCTGTTGTCCGCGCTCATTGAGTTTGGCAACGATACAGCTTCCGATAAAACCAGCCGCTCCTGTAACGACAATCACCGCAAAGACTCCTTTGATCTTAACGTCATTCAATCATCCACCGAGAGCAAAAACCGCCCGATGTCTTTTCCAATCCTGTATCCCAATTGCAGATAATCCTCTTGATCGCTTTGGGCTTTGATCCCATGCGTGAAAACAAGGAGCGTTTCGCGGCTTCCGGCGGCCGACATCTGCCCCGCAACCCCGAGTGATATTTCCTTGTTTCCAGGAATCCAGCGGCGAAGCCGTGAAGCCTTGCTCATCTCGGTCACATGTCCTCGGATCACGAAATCCGCCTCCTGAGCGTTCTCACTCACCAAAACCTCAAACCGGGAGGCCTCGTCCTTCAAGACCTCCACCATTCCCTTCACAATCATCAGGGCAATCTTATCCAACCGCACGTCGGCCTCAACGCCGACACCGGCCGTAAACGGAACAATGAGAAGTTTCCCACCGGCCCGGACTCGCTGTCCGTCGAGAACCTTCCCATCCCGGATGAAAGGAATGCCTCGGGGCGTTCCCGCCGATTGTTCTTGACCGGTTTTCACACTCCCTGCGCCCTCAAACCACACGCACCCCGCCAGACCGCAGAACACAAAAATAGCACACACTTTGATGAGACATCTCATATTCTATCCTCGACGGGATGTTTCGGTCAGATGGGTGAGTTTTTGGATGACGCAATGATTGATCAACGTTGACACCAGCCTCCACTGCCAATTTCCGCCGACCGTGGCGGGCACATTGAGACGCGCTTGTTCGGCGAGGCCAAGCACATCCTGCATAGGGAATACAGCCATATTGGCCTTCGACATCATGGCCAATTCAATGAATTTCCAATGGACCTCCGCGGGCTTAACGCTTCCCCCGCAATACTGCGCGAAATTCTCTTTCTCCTTTGCGCTGGCCTCTTTTTGAAACCACCCCTGGACGGTATTGTTGTCATGGGTGCCTGTGTAAACGACACAATTGGGTTTGTAATTGTGAGGAAGATATGGATGATTTTTGAGATCCCCATTGAACGCGAACACAAAAATCTTCATCCCCGGGAATCCCTCTTCATTCATCAACTCCCGAACATCCTCTGTGATGATCCCTAAGTCTTCCGCGATGAAGGGAAGATATCCAAGACTTTCTCTCAACGTTGCAAAAAAATCTTGTGTCGGCACTGACGACCATTGTCCCTTCATGGCCAGCGGTTCATGCCCGGGGATT
>CAYIQK010000064.1:0-7565 GCA_964365515.1 uncultured Planctomycetales bacterium
GGCAGGGTAGCAGCCCCTGTGATCAAGGCGCCGACAGAGGCCTCCTCGCCGGTGGAGAAAGGCAGTCCTATTTCTCTACGGAGAAGATTGTCAAGATGGAAGGCCGACTTAAGGAGTTCGTTGATTCCCCCTCCCAGAGAAACGGCGGTTGTTCAGGAGCTGATGGCGCTGTTAAAACACAATAAAGACCCCGCTCCTACTGAAAAAACGGCGTTGTTCTTAGGCGCGGGGATAAGTCTGACCTCTTTCCTCCCGCGCTTTTCGGAAGTGAAGGACACGACATTTCAAGCCCTGGAGGAGATTAGCGGTGAGGCCGAGATCCGCGAATATATGGATTTGATTCGTCAGGACGACAAAGAAAAGCCCCTTCCCCCGGACGTTTTCTTCCACATCTCCCAGGAATACCTGTCCGAAGAAGATTTTCTCTCCATTTTTGACATTATGGATCCTCATCAACCTCAGGATTACTCCAGGGTTGTCCGGCCTAATGACATTCATCGTATTGTGGCGGCCCTGGCCAGGGAAGGATTTTTGCCTATTATTCTTACCACGAACGTTGATTCTCTGTTGGAGGAAGAACTAAGGCGTCAGGGTGTTTCTTTCCGCGTTTATGTAAGCCATGACGCCTTTAAGCGTTACTTTGAGAGGCAGGGCGATGAGGCCACGTTCTCGGGGACGCGTATATTCAAATTTTTCGGAAGCGTTGAAGAAAGACAAGAGATTATCGAGGCGTTTTATCAGGAGGTGCGGGGGCTGCCTTATTACAAGGCCAAGGTTTTAGAGGAAATTCTGCAAAAGTATCATCTCGCGGTTATGGGCTATGGTGGAGCGGACGGAAGCACAGCTCCCAAGATGGTGGAATTTGCCGCGGCCTCGCATAAAAGAATTTACTGGATTTTTGAACCGCGCGTTGCCGCCGGCGAGATCAATCGTCTCCTGGAAAAGGCGGCACCGGGGCGTTTCCATGCCTATGAAGCCGATCTCAATCAGGTCATGGAGACGCTTCATGAGTCCATGAATGTGGGATTAAGCTGGGTGGAAAGGATACCGTTTGTCTTGCGGGTTAAGCGCACTTTACGTGAGGTTCTTACCGACCCTGCCGGACGGCATTGGGGATGGGATACGATCGTTGTTCTTTTACTTACCATATTTAACGCTATCCCCTGGATCGTTAATGCCTCAGATGACGCCAAGATAGGAAGCTTTGTTGTGACCGGCATCATTGTCCTTATCAAGCAGTGGATTTATCCTCGTTTCAGGGCTGCTAAAAAGCATATTTATAACTTGCGGGCTGAAGAACGCAAGGCGCTCATCACGGCTTCCTGGAAAAAGAAATGGGCCAGGGAGAGGGTTTTGAATATTGTCGCGGAGCTGCTCCTTGAATTTAAGAGATCTGACTTGGCGTTGAAGACGGCCGAAAAAAATAGAGACCTGTTGGGGCGCGATTCCGGGGTGCTGGCCGCAGTGCGCATCCAGATGGAACGCCTCTCCGGCGAAATCAAGTTTCTCCTGCGACGGTGGAATGAAGCCGGCGAGGATTTCGAGAGGAGCCTGCGGTTGAGCGAACAGCAGGGGGATGTCCTGGGCCAATACCGCGCGTGGGCAGGATTGGGAAAGGTCTATGCCATCAGAGGAAACATCCAAGAGGCCATTGCTTCCCATAAGCAGGTAGGGGATTTGTCTGCAAGACTGGGAGAGCATGTCAGTAAACTGGAAATCGCGGAGAATAATAACAACCTGTCGGAGTTTGATTTGAAGATTGGGAGGTGGGATGAGGCGAGGCTGCGTGCCCAGGAGGCTGATAAAGTGGCCCGCGAAATGGCTTTTGTCCCTCAGCAGGCGCGGGCCCAAAGGAACATGGGTCTTGATTCCCAATATCGCGGGGATTTCGCACAGGCCAAGAATCATTTTGAGGAGAAGTTAAGGTTGCACCGGGAGGCCGGTGACCGAAGAGGCGAGGCCAGGGCCTATCTGGATTCGGGCCGGCTTTATCTGAATCAGGGAGAATGGGAAATCGCCGAGGAGCCGCTTTCTCTCGCGTTAACCATTTTCAGGGAGATGGGGGATCGGCTGGGAGAGGCCGAGACCTTGATGCATTTGGGAATACTTCATCGCCAAAAAGGGAATCTCGATGAGGCCATGGATGATCTTTTGACAAGCCTGCGCCGGGGCAGGTACGCCGGCCCGGCGGGAAGGGAAAAGGAGAAATTCCGTTTTGGTATCACGAATAAACGCATAACCGCCGAGGCCTTTTATCAGTTGGCCCTTGTTTACGAAGATTACGGCAATTATAAAAAGGCCAAAACAACCCTTCACAAAAGCGAAACTACTCTCACCGACATCGCCGTGACCGTCGGCGATTTCTGGGAGTTGGCAAAAATCAACAACCGTTCCGCCGCTTTTTATGTCCGTATGGCTCAAAGAGTTTTGGACAAGGAGTTGAAGGGAAAAGGAGGCGAAGACTTGGAGAAGGCGATAGAAAAGAATGCGCAGAGTTACCGTCTTAGAAGGAAGATCGGTGATCGTATAGGGTTCGCCAAGACGAGGGAGGTGGCCGGCTCGATTTATCAGATGCAGGGGGATTGGCCAAGGGCGGAGAAGTCACTGCGTAAAGCGAGAGATATTTTCAGCAGGATGGGGGATAAGGCCGGCACATCCCGGCTGACGTATCAGTTGGGGGTGCTGGCCCAGGCTCAGGGGAACTCGGAAGAGGCCCTGAAGAGGTTTACAGAAAGCATGCATTCGTATTCGGCCATAAGCCATAAGGCGGGATATATAGAATCTCTCCTGGGCCGCGCCGGGATTTATTATGCTTCAGGCAGGATGGAATCGGCCCGCCGGGATTTTGACCAGGCCTTCGCGACCGCCTCTGATATCCATGCCAAGCCTTATCAGGCCAAGGCATTGTTAGGTTTGGGGAAAGTCTATCTGATAGGCCGTTTGCCCGCGGATAAAGAGCGGATACAGACGCAGTTAATCATGCTGCATCAAGAGCCGTCTTTGGTTCACAGACTCGCGGCAAAATTGGATACGGTTGGATTGACCAGAAAACTCATCGAGGCCGGGTTGGAACTCACAGAACAGACCGGCGGCTGGTTGTATCTTCAGAAAGATTTCGAGCATTTTCTGGGCGAGGCCCGACGGCCTTCCGGCGGCCGGGAAGGCACCGCCTCCTCGCCGGTGGAAAAAGAAGAAGCGCAAAAGGCCATCCTTGGACTTAAGCATAAACCTTGGATTTCAGAATGGCGACTGGTGTTCGAACAGATTGCGCCCAAGACGAATGAATCTAATGAGATTTGTGATCTCGTTGGTGTTATTGTCCTTGATACATATTTTTATAAAGCGCATTTCTTTAGCACCGCTATTCCCAAAGGATTGGATCAAGAGTGTTATAAAATAGCCGCATTTTATATCGCAACATGCATCAATAACTTAGCCATGACGCAAGGAGCGGAGCGCGTGATTTTGCATACCGACAATGAGATGTTGCGAGGATTTATATCCGGAGCTTTTGAAAAGGAATATAACGATTACGTTAGTATAGAGGGAACGAGAGGCAGGGTCTCTGTCGGGAAAATGATGGAATTATTTTATGGAGTCGGCTCCATGGAAAGTTTGGAGCCTTGGAATGCGCCACAGCTTATATCTCTCTTGCTTGATCATGATAAAAGGCATTTTTCTTCTTATTCGATTGAGCCGCAGCGTCATCGTGAAACAAAAGTTTTGAGCATAGAAATAGGGCAGACAAAAGTGCGCATGGGAATTGTAGCAATTGGCCCGGATCAGAGTTTTCGTATTATCGGGAAAGAGCGTGAAATGTGGACATGGCCTGAAGGCGCTGATCGTTCGGACGCGCAACACTTTTTGAGCAGGATCGTGTCTGAGGCTGCGGCGATGGCAGGGGCTGATCAAATAGTTGTCGATGGAATTGGCGTGGCGGTGGCGGCCAGGGTGAAGGACGGCGGGCTTTCCGCGATCCCATTGGGTGTTGCGCGTGATTTTACCGCTAAGGACATGAAAATTTGGCAGAACCTGCAGTCTGTTTTCTCAGATCGATTCAACGGTATTCCTTGTTATGTTGAGAATGATGGCCCAGTTCAAGCCGCCTATTTTGCTAGAACAAAAAATAAAAGGAATACATTGGTGTTGCGTTTTGGGACGACATTGTGCGCAGGTTTCGTTGATGCGAAGGGGCGCATTCCTGGTGGATTTGGTGAGTTTAATAAAGTCAGAATTGATATGATAAATCAGGCTCATCCAGATCCATATTATCGAGGTAAAGCCGGCAGCTATATTTCTTTTAATGGCATTAGTTATGTCGCGCAATTGGCCGGTTTGGATCGAAAATACAGTTTTTCCGATGAGGATAGTATTCCAAAGAAATTGAAAGATATGTCGGAACACGGTTCTCGTGCCGAGAAATTAGATGCGGAAGGCGTTCATAGAACCATTGGAAGGTATATTGCAGTCTATGTAGATGAATTGATGCACAATGGTTACGGTGTAGAAAATGTCGTGTTGCTGGGTTCGCAAATTGACGGTAAGCCGGCAGAGTTGATGCGTCAGGAGGCTTATGAGATGTTGTCGCGGTCGCGTATCGTTATTTCGACTTTTTCGGATGATGCCGTTAGAGCAAAAGTGGTAGGATTGGTCGGGATGGCTTATGTCGTCGCCGATAATCTTGTTCTTGGTCAAAGAGATCTTTCTGGTTTAGCGGTCACAGGGGAACTCAAAGAGCGTGACGAGAAAGAACAACAAATGCTTATGTTTTTGACGGATATTGCCGAACATATTGGTAAAGAAGCTGATCGAGATGATTTTCTTGTCACGCTTCTTACTTCGACGGATTTTGTTGATAATTTAGTCGCAGATTGGGAGGATGAGCGAGAAGCCGAAAAACAGGCAGCGATACAAGAAAAACAGCGCAGGGCAGCAATCACGGTTGATGAACTTCGAGGAGAGCTCATTAATAACCAGGACACCTATGAACGATTAAATGCGGTTTTTGAGTTACGATTGAAAGGAGATGTTTCGGCCGTTGAAGTTTTATTGGAAGTTTTTGGTGATTCCAATAGTGTGGTGGCCATGGACGCTGTCAACGCCATTTTCGATATTATTGTGAAGGAGAGAGTTGGCTGGCGCAGGGCGATAGAAGGGCTTATATCAAATATGGGAGCCGTAGAAGAGATAGTGCGGGAAACCGTTGTTCATTGCATAAAGTATTTGGTTTTTGACAAGAAACATGTTATCGCACGGCAGCTTCTGGAAGACGTAATACGTAAAGGCGATCGGATTGATCCTGTTTATCGCACAGTAGAAGAAATTCTTAATAATGAACGAAATGGAAGCTCACCGCTGACGGCAAACAATGCGGCCACGGAGAGAGAAGAGACCGTCACGACGCTGTCCGTCAGCATTGAGTCTCAAAAAGCGATGGGGGACAGGCTTCATTATATGGAGGGACTGCTTTTGCGCGGTGAGACTTATTTGAAGTTGAATAGTCTGGAACTTGCCGAGGCTGACTTCAAAGAGGCATTGAAAACGGCCCAGAAGGTTGATGCCAAGTGGCATCAGGCCAAGGCGCTCTTGGGGTTGGGACGGAATTATGTCCAATGGGGCCGGTCTCAAGATAAGTTGTCGGCGCTGGAGAATCTTCTGGAAGGAGAAAGGGTTATCAGGCAAACCGGCGGCTGGCCCAACCTCGAAGGCGGGTTTAAGAAGGCGATCCGTAATGCGAGACGACTCTCCGGCGATGATTCCAAGGGCCCCGGGCCTTCCTCTCCCGCTGACGCCTCCTCGCCGGTGGACCTAACGGATTCGGATGGTGTATCACTCAATGACATAGAAGGATGGCTCTTTTCAGATTCGTTAGATGAGATCATGGAAGGGCTCATCAATGCATCTGTTAAAAAGATAAATGCCGGCTATGGTTCCATTGTCCTGTTTTTAGAAGACAATCCGGAATATCTTTATTTTGCCAAGGCCACGGGTCCCTTTGAGGAAATGTTGAGGACGATTTTATTGGAGAAAGACAAAGGTTTTACCGGCCGGGCCATTAACGAGAGGAGGGCATTTTATGTCAATGATTTATCTCGTCATCCTTCTCCTTCTTTGGCCAAAGAAAAACTGGATACACTCATAGGCCATGAGACCAAATCGTTATTGCTCATACCGTTAGAGGCGCACGGAGAGATTATCGGCGTGCTCGAACTTATCAATAAGAAAACGGAGGGCGGTTTCAACGATGAGGATATGGAAAAAATTAAACGGATCGCCCGTATAGGGGCCTTTGCCATTAACCAGTTTAGGTTAGTTCAGGATGTGAAGAATGCTTCCCTGGAAAGGTTCAGGGCCAGCGTGTCTATGCTGGAAGCCAAGCATCCTTATACCAGTGGACATACGGGAAGAGTCAGCCTATTTTCATGGGTCATAGCCGTCCAACTGGGCCTTAGTGAAAAAGTCAAGGAGTCCCTTGAGTTGGCGGCGGTTTTGCATGATCTCGGGAAGATCGGAGTCCCTGATGAAACTCTGGATAAACCCGGGAGGTTGTCGGATGAAGAATTTGAACAGATTAAGTCGCATCCTGCCAGAGGAGCGGAGATGCTGGGCCCCAGGGGAAACGCGGCGGTTACAAGAGGCGTACGCGGACACCATGAGCGGTGGGATGGAAAAGGGTATCCGGACGGACTTAAAGAAAAGGAGATTCCGCTGGAAGCCAGGATTATCAGCGTGGCCGATGCCTTCGATGCCATGACATCCGACCGTTCTTATCGCAAGGGGATGCCTTTCGAAAAAGTTGTCGGAATATTGAAAGAAGAAAAAGGCAGACAATTTGACCCGGAAATTGTTGAAGCATTTCTCAAGGTTCTGGCTGAAGAAACAACGGTCCATTGGTTCACCATTCATAATCTTATCGATGGGGCGCTATTGAGATCTTCGGAGAGCCAGGCCGCCCTTGAGGGATTGAATAAGATTTCCGAAAACGTGAGGGCAGTCAAGTTCGAGGGGCTGGAGAATTGGCAGCAGATCAAAGAAAAGATACATGCGATGGGAGAGGATGGGGTAGAAGACAGTACTTTATCTGCCGAGATCTTGGCTCGTCTGATAGAAAAGGGCTTGATGCAGGGAAGGGGAAAGACTGTGGTTGTCCGGAAAGTTTTCCCCGGTGAAAAGGCGACATTTACTATTCAAGACAAGGGCGGCGGTATCAATAATGTGGAAAGCCTGCTGCCGCGCCGTTTTGTCGAGAAATCAGGCAATCCAGGGATAACGGCGGCCCTCTGGGAAGCAAATCAGGAATTCGTTTCCAAGCGGGGAGGAAGAATTGCTGCCTATTCCGCAGGCAAGAAACTTGTATTATCAAAAAATACTGATCGTGGAAATGGCTGGGATGCCGCAACAGAATCGACACGTATTATGCTCACAGGGGGACTGAGGATAGAAATTGATATTCCTTTGGCAACGGCTGACAGGGGAAGGAGCTCCTCGCCGATAGAGGGCGGGGCGCGGCAAAAAGGCCGGCGGATTGCGGCGGCGCTTAAGGACCTGCGGCGCTGGTGGGACGA
>CAYIQK010000065.1:0-7477 GCA_964365515.1 uncultured Planctomycetales bacterium
CGGCCTCAACGATCATCGCCACAGCCCCGCCGCCGCCGTAGGAAATGCAGGCCAGCCCTTTCTTCAGCCGGCGGTCGTGCAGGGCGTTGATCAAAGTGACCAAGATCCTGGCCCCCGCCGCTCCCAGAGGATGGCCCAAGGCAATGTCTCCGCCGAAGATGTTGATTTTCTTCGAAGGGATGTTCAGCTGATTTCCGGCAAAAATGATCGGCGCGGCAAAGGCCTCGCTCAATTCGAAAAGATCAATGTCCCCAGACCGCAGTCCGCACTTTTTAAGGCAAACGCCAACGGCTTCAATGATGGACTCAAACCCCCGTCGAGGCTCAATGGCAATGGAGGCGTATCCCAGGATGCGGGCCAAGGGCTTGACTTTGTGTTTACGGACAAACCGATCCGAGGCGACTAAAACCGCGGCGGCCCCGTCGCAGGGAAGCGAGGAATTCCCTGCCGTCACCGTCCCCCCCGTCCAAAATACAGGAGGAAGCCGCACAAGCCAGTCGCGATCCAAGTTTCGGCGGGGATGCTCGTCTTTGCGGATTGTTTTTTTGAGGCTTTTCATCGGAAGGATTTCCCTGCGGAATTTGTCTTGCCGTTGGGCGGAAACGGCCTTGCAATGGCTCTCGAAGGCGTAATCGTCCTGCTCCTCGCGTCCGATGCCGTGCCGACTCGCCAGCGATTCCACCAGCTCGCCCATGCGCCGGCCCGTGATCCGGCAGAGCAGACCGTCGTGGACAAGGCAGTCCACGGGGTTCAACTCCCTCTGAGGGGCATCATAATTTTCAGCGTCTTCCCGTTTGACAAAATAAGGCGAACAGGTGGCGCTTTCCGTCCCGCCGGCAAGGATCAAGTCGGCGTCTTGGGCCAGAATCGATCGCGCCGCCAGCACAACCGACTGCAGTCCGGCGCCGCACACGTTGTTGATTGTCAAGGCGGGGATCTTCTTGGACAGGCCGGCCAAGACCGCGGCCTGGCGGGCTGGATTCTGTCCCGTCCCGGCCGAAACCACGTTGCCCAAGATGACCTCTTCAACCCCATAGCGGTCCATCTTGCTGCGCTCAACGATCTTTTTGAGGACGACGGCCGCCAGCTGAGCCGCGGAGAAATCCCTCAAACCCATGAAAGGGTGCCCGATGGGGGTGCGCAAACCGTCGAGGATAAAAACCGGATCGAATGTGTTTTGTTTCGCTGAGGGGTTCATTTGTCAAAATTGGCCAGGACCGCGTCCACATTCACGTACTTCTTCACCAGCCGGGTCACTTCCCGGATCTTGTCCTTGTCCGTCTTTTGGATCTTGCAGATCAGATGTTTGATTTTTGTCGCCGCCATATAAGTGTCATCTTCGGTTGTGAGGATCGGAATGTGGCTCTTACGAAGGATCTCGATGATCTCCGGATTGGGCTGTAAACCGCCGGTTAAAATGATCCCGCAGATATGAAAACCGCGGTCCTCGCCGGCCAAATGCGAACTCACCGCGAGCAGGATGTTATCCACGCGGTCTCCCGAGGTCAACACCAGCGTCCCTTCTTTGAGATGATGGATCATATTGTGCGGCTCCATGGCGGCCACGATGGTGTGATTGACGCGCCGGCTCAGACCGTCGCCCCCGCAAAGCAATTGAAGATTCAACCCCGTTTTGACCTGTTCCACCGTCGGCACGCTCAACAAGGGATCCATCGGAACCACGCCCAGAAGCTCAATGCCTTTGTTCAAAAGGCCTTGTCTCAAGGCGCGCTCGACCTTCTCGTATTTCTCCGGCAGGACCTTATTGACAATCACGCCGATCACCTCCACGCCTTTGAGATCAAACAGGGCCTTGTTCAAAACAATCTCGTCGATACTGCGGCCGATTCCTCCTTCGCTGATGATCATGACCTTCGATCCCAGAAGCTTGGCCACGTCCGCGTTCGAGAAATCGATGACCGAGCCCACCCCCGCGTGTCCGGTGCCTTCGATGATGATGGCCTCTTTCCTTTTCTTCAAACTGTCAAAGGCCTTGAGGATTGTGCCCTTAAGTTCGTCTTTGCGCGGATTGAAGATGTATCTCTCGGTATAACCCCGCCCGATCGTCACGGGACTCATCTCTTTGAAAAACTTTTTCGTATGGAAAACCTCGCCGATCAGGTAAGAATCCTTGTCGATGTCATAATCCCCTATGGGAACGATCTGCTGTCCGATGGGTTTCATGAAGGCGGTGCGGATCTTCCGCTCTTTGAGGATTTGGTACAGCCCCAGGGAAATGGCGGTCTTGCCCGCGTTCTGGTAAATGGAGGAAATGAAAATGTTGCGGAGTGTCTTTGCTTTCACCTCACGGCGCCCCTCTTTTTTAAGGCGGCCGGGATCTCGTCGGGAAAATCAACGACCGTCACGCCGGCCGCTTCCAAAATATCCCGTTTGGCCTCTGCCGTGCTTTCCCCTGAAGAGATGATGGCCCCCGCGTGCCCCATGCGTTTGCCCGCCGGAGCCGTGCGCCCGGCGATAAAACCGACGACCGGCTTAGTGACTTCTTTGCGGATATATTCCGCGGCGATCTGCTCGTCCTGGCCGCCGATCTCTCCAACGATCACGATTCCCTGAGTCTGAGAGTCGCGCATGAACATCTCCAGCACATCAATGAAACGCGTCCCGATGACTGGGTCTCCGCCTAAGCCCACGCAGCTGGACTGCCCCAAACCGCTTGCCGTCAAATTATAAACCACTTCATAGGTGAGCGTCCCGCTCCGGGAGATCACCCCAATAGGGCCGCTGCGGTGGATATGGCCGGGCATAATACCAACCTTGGATTTGCCCGGCGAGATCACCCCTGGACAATTCGGACCGATCAAACGGATGTTCGTCCCGCGGATCATCCCCATCACCTCGATCATATCCAAAACCGGAATCCCCTCGGTGATACAGATGATCAATTCGATGCCGGCGCGGATATCTTCTAAAATGGCGTCTTTCGCGAACTTCGCCGGCACATAAATGACGGCCGCGTTGGCCTGGGCGCGTTCCCTGGCCTCAAGGACATTATCAAAGACTGGCACGCCGCAGACCTCCTGTCCGCCCTTGCCGGGCGTGACGCCGGCAACGATCTTGGTTCCATATTCCAGCATCTGCTTGGTATGAAACGACCCGTCCCTGCCGGTGATGCCTTGAACAATGACTTTTGTGTTGTGATCTAAAAGAATGCTCATCGGCCGGCTAACCGGACGGCCTCCACAACCGCCTCACGCATCGTTGGATAAGTGTCAATCTGATTCCGCGCCAAAAGCTCTTTGGCTTCCTTTTCGTTGGTCCCGATCAGGCGCACCACCACAGGCACATCAATCTTCAACTGCTGTCTGGCCGCGAGGATGCCGGCGGCAATGTCGTCGCATCGCGTGATGCCGCCGAAGATATTGATCAAAACCGCCTTCACGTCTTTGTTTCTCAAAATGATCCTCAGGGCTTCAAGGACCTTCTCGGGATTGGAGCTTCCCCCCACGTCGAGGAAATTGGCCGGACGGCCGCCCAAAAGCTTGATGACATCCATGGTGGCCATCGCCAGGCCCGCGCCGTTGACGATACAGCCGACATTGCCGTCCAATTTGACAAAGCTCAACCCGTATTGCTTGGCCTTGAGCTCATCCGCGTCCTCGTCGCGCTCATCCCTCATCTGAAGAAACTCCTCATGACGAAACAGGGCATTGTCGTCGAAATTGATCTTGGCATCCGCCGCGCACATCCGGCCCTCGCCGTCAATCACCAGAGGATTGATCTCGGCCAGCGAGCAGTCATTCTGAAAAAAAACCTCGGCAAGCCCTCGGCAAACCGCCGTCGCCATGTCCTGATCCCGCGGCTCCTCAAAAACGGAAGCGACAAACCCCTGCCAGCGCTCCGGCGCGAGACTCCGCCGGCCGCGAAAATAATATTTCGCGATGGCCCGCGGATTCGTTTTCGCCGTTTCCTCGATATCCACCCCGCCGGCCGAACTTGCAATCAAGACCACATCGTTTTTGAGATTGTCCACCGTGATCCCGACATAAAATTCTTTCCGGATGTCCAGCGCGCGGACAATCAGGATCTTCTCAACGCGGCAGCCCTTGATCGTCAAGGCCCTCAGATCCCCAAAAACCTTCTCAAGCCCGCGGCGGTCGGAAACCTTTCTGATGCCTCCCGCCTTGCCCCGCCCGCCAACCAATACCTGCGACTTCAAAACAACAGGATAACCGATTTCCTCGGCGATACGGACAGCGCCGGCGAGATCCTCCGCCACGGCCCCGTTCACGACAGGAATACCGAAACGCTTCAACAGTTCCGCGGCTTGGTACTCATGAATTTTCATGTTTTGAAGATTTTAACAGTTAATCCCGGCAAAAATTTATAATCATTATAATTTCCCGTTAATAAATCCAGCCCGTAAACATCGGCCGTTGCCGCGATGAATGCGTCAGCCATCCGCAGCTTATGGCTCAAAGAAAATTCCTCCATCCAATACATGGCTTTGGCGGCAACTTCTTGATCGATGATAATCTGTCGGACATTCCGGTCCTTCAAAAATGACTTCCATAATTTCAATTCGGCTTTGTTGCGTACTCCCTGCAGAATTTCCATATACGTCACACAGCTGATGGAAAACTGACGAAGGTGGTCTAAGACAACCTTCGACTTTTTGTTCCCGCGAAGATACCAAATCAAGACATCTGTGTCAACGAGCATAACGGCCTTTTCTCATTTTTTGGATATAACCTTTGACGGATTTGACATCTTTGTTCCCGCGCCAAATACCAAATAAAGGATCCTGGTTATGCCGCTTTTCCCTGTCAAAAAAAGGGACTATCCGGGCACAGGGCTTGCCCCGATTAGTGACCAAAATCGTATCTCCCCGATTGACGGCACGTAAAATTTCCTTTGTCGATGCCCGTAGTTCTCTGATCGTCGCTTCCATGATCTCTATCCTCCCTTCCTAAGTGTACACATTATAGTATGCACTATTCAACGGCATTGTCAATGGGACAAGGTTATTCCAAGGGATTGTGCTGTCCGTCCGCCGGCAGGAATTCCGCCAGCTTCGTCAATGTTTTGTATCCAATCTTGCCGTCCGGCTTCAACCCTCTCGACTTCTGAAAGGCCACAACGGCTTTTTTCGTCTTGGACCCCAGTTTACCATCAATTGTCCCGGGGTCGAACCCTGCTTTTTCCAAAATGGCTTGGATCAGCTTGATATTGAGCTGACCGTCGATGATGAGCTGATTATTCCTAAAGATAACTAATTTTTCCCAGGTCTCTTGATCGACAAAACGGCTTTCTTTGAGACCATTCTCCCTTTGAAACCGTTCCACCGCGTCCCTCGTGCGCATCCCCATCACTCCGTCGATAGAGCCCGGGTCATAGCCGTAGAGGTCCAACAAAGTCTGTATCTCTTCCACCGTTGGGTTTTTTTCGAAAGGGAGACCCTCACCCACCAAGGCTTTTTCTTCCGCGCCTTCTTTATGAAGAATCCGATAAAGAAAATCGCATCCCTGCAAGGCCAGACAGACCATGCCGGCGATCAGCACCTTCATGAAGCCCCGCCCCGCTAAAGCGGGGCGATACCTTGTTAGCCGTGGTATGCTGCGAAGGCGGACAAACGGGTTCACTCGTTGAGCTTCCGGCATTCGCGGTTGACGATATCCAAAATCTCGGTCGTATCATCGGAATCAACAAGCACAACCGTTTTGGCCGCGTCGCCGGCATTTCCCATGATAGCCGCGCGGCTGCCGCCGGCTGTCTTGTACAAGACAAAAACGACCCCCACAGCCTTGATCATATTTTGAAGCCTGCCGATCACGACATCTCCGGGGATATCAATCAAGCCCCATTTGATCAAGACCACGTCGGGGACATCCACCATGATGCGTTCCAAGGCCATGGCCCCGCCCTTGGCCGAATTCACGATATAACCGGCATCCACAAACGCGCTGGTCAACCGGCTGAAAACTTCGGGATCGTTTTCCACGATGCAGATCTTGCGCTTGAAGACCTTGCCGCCTGCCTCCGGCGCGGTCTCTCCCTCGGCCTTCTGAATAATCGTCTCAACTTCTTTGATCAGATGATCGATCTCAAAAGGCTTGGGAATGAATGCCGCCACCTCGAGATCCTTAAACAACTGTTCCATATTCGCCCGCGCGGTCAAAACCAAAACCGGATACTTCGGCCGGCCGTGAGTGTCGCATATCCTCTTATAAAATTCTATCCCCCCAACTTTCGGCATATTCATATCCAGAATGATGAGATGCGGCTTGAGCGTCTTCAAATGCTCCAGGCCTTCCTCGCCGTCCTGCGCCGTCACCACCTTAAACCCCTTGGACTCCAGCTGAAACTGAATCATCTCCAAAAGGTCAATCTCATCGTCAATCAATAAAATTGTTTTCTGAGAACTCATGACCTACCTCCTTCTGCGTTCTTCAACGGGAAGAATGAAATAAAAATGGCTTCCCTGCCCCAGATTGGACTCGGCCCAAATCTTACCGCCGTGACGCGTGATGATCTCCCGGCTGATCGACAAGCCCAGCCCCGTCCCGCCCTCCCGGGTCGCCGGATCGCCCAACTGCTGAAACTTTTCGAAAACACGCGGGATATCCTCGGTTTTGATTCCGATCCCCGTGTCCTTGACGCTCACGACAATATGATTCTGCTCTTTTCTATGCGCGCTCAAGACAACGACTCCGCCTTCTTTTGTGAATTTGATGGCATTGTTGACCAGATTGTTAAGCACTTGGATGATCCTGTTGCGGTCAAGATATAAAAGAGGAATGGTGTCATCCAACTCTGCCTTAAGGTCAAGCCCCTTTTGCTGTGCCACCGCCTCCTGCAGATCCACGACCTCCTCAATCACATCGTTGATATTGTGTTTCTCAAAATTCAAATCCGTCATTCCCGATTCAATCTTCGAGAGATCCAGCACATCGTTGATAAGATTTTTCAATCTCGAGACATTGCGGTCGGCCTTCTCCAGGATGTTCTTCTGATCAGAGGTCATCTCTCCCGGCGTACCGCTTCTAAGGATATCCACCGCCGTTTTGATGGAGGCCAAGGGCGTACGCAGTTCGTGGGAAACCGTCGAGGTGAACTCCTTCTGGACCTCATACATGGCCGTCAGCCTTTTATTCAAAAGCTCCAACTCCTCGTTTTTGGCCCTCGCGGCCTCGAACAATCTCTGGTTCTCCGTGACAAGATCAAAATGCTCCATCGCCTGATGGATGATGAGCTTAAGCTCCTGGGTGTTCCAGGGCTTGGTGATGAAACGGTACGCCTCGCTCAAGTTGATGGCGTCCTCAACCGTGGCAAAATCAGTGTATCCCGTAAAGAGGATTCGAACAATGCTGGGATACTGATCCTTGACATTCTTTAAGAACTCCACCCCGGAGACGCCGGGCATGCGCTGGTCACTCACGACCACCTTAATTTTTTCCTTGGCGATGACCGACATGGCCTCACCGGCATCGGTTGTCGTCGCGATGGCATAAAGCTCATT
>CAYIQK010000066.1:0-7411 GCA_964365515.1 uncultured Planctomycetales bacterium
TTGAGGGCTCCGTCCCTCAAAGTGCCCCGCTTCCCGAAAGGGGCGAAGTTTTTTGCTTTTCAGGGAAATCTGGCGGGAGTGCTTTGAGGGCTCCGTCCCTCAAAGTGCCCCGCGATCCGTGAGGGCGCAGGTTTTTTTACTTTTATGGAGAAAACTGGCGGGAGTGCTTTGAGGGCTCCGTCCCTCAAAGTGCCCCGCTACCCGAAAGGGGTGAAGTTTTTTGTCTTCTTTTTAACACCCGCGTGCCGTGATTCCATGCCCAGCCGGCCGGATTGTTCCAATCCCCGAAGACGGCAACTTCGTCAAAATTTTTACTTAAATAATCCGCGATTTTGGGACAGTGCGTTATTCCAAATGTCCCCATCCCCGGCTCCAAAGAGTGCGTTCGATTATCAAAAATGACCCAGTTAACGTGATTCATTTCCATGTCGGAAATTGTCTTCAATTCTTGTTCCTGGGGAATATCATTATGTAAAAAGAAGTCGAGTTGTCTTGTCGCGCTATCCCGATTGGTCAAGAAATAATAAAGAGAGGTGTGTGGAAGAGCCAGGATTTTCTCATTGGGATCAGCATTGAGATTGACGTAATGAGTCGTCTCAGCAACCGTTTGAAACCAATCCGGCGGCTGAGTTGTATATACTCGATTATTCCCAATGTGTAATAGATGATCTGGTGTTTTGAAGGAATTAACATATCGTTTCAAATCTCTGATTTGGAAAAGGGCGGGGGTCAGCAAAGTGGTTATCACTAAGAACTTAATCGGAGATGTAAAGATTGTCTTGCCCCCTGTCTCCATAAAATAATGCATCAAATGGAAGATCAGAATCAATATGACGGGGAAAGTCCAATAAATCCTGAAAAAAGTATTGCTCAATAGAAATTCATGAAGAGTGAACGCGAGAAAGATAAGGAGGACGGGGAAAATCAATATGATATCGTTTCGAAGAGCCTTTGGCAGTTTTTTGAATGCAATCAAAGCGATCAATTGGAGTGAAGACACAATGAGACATGTTCCAAAGATTTTCATTTGCCAATTCACTTGAAAATTCAATAAAATCGTTCTTAAAAACAGCGTTATCGTATCTTGGAGCGTGAAGTTATCCGTCACGCCCAAATGAGCTTTGGAATAAGGAAAGATTTGTTTGAGGACATAGAGGGGCAGCGAATATGTCAAGAGCCAGTAAATGATAGAGACAAAGATGATGGCCGTGAAAGAGATTTTAATATATGAAAGTCGTGTTTGAGATGGGCGCGGGGTCTTTTTAGCAGCATCAATAACGAATAAAGAAATCATAAAGGCGATGAGATTCGCGAATCCCATATTCAATCGAACCAACATCAATAAAAACAAACTCAAAAATCCGATATACACAAATGAAAGACGAGAGGTGTGAATATATTTGAATAAAGAATAAATGGTTAATAGGATGAGCGCAACCCCGCCGACATGATGATAGCTGTGAAAGAATTCCGCGCCTCGAAATGCCAAATACCATAAAGCGCACGCCCAGGATAAATACGGTGACATAAACTCCGAGCAAATCAAGTAGAGGAGGATTGTAATCATCAAAATGAAGAAAAGCTGACCTAATAAAACACTTTGGATGCATACACCAAAGATCAGATGAAAGAGGCCATAATAATATAGAAGTAGAGGCCCGAATGGCCAAGAAAAGTCTCGATACGGGAGTGCTCCTTCCAGTACTTTTCGATAACAATAAAGTTCGCGTCCATGATCCCCTTGAGCTAAAAAAAACTGAAAGTTATGGAAGGGATATAAAGTGATGATGCCCGAGAGGATGGTCAAGAGTAAGAAGAGTTTTTGCTTGTGTTGGATGAGATATTGAACGACGAATTTCATTTTTGTATCCATAGCATTGAATTGAATCGATGTGGAGAGAGGCCCCGCTGATTCACAGGTTTTTGGACAGGGCAATCTTTAATAATTCCCTTGGAGCATACCGGACAGAAGTTGGGATGAAACATCCATGGGTGCAATCACAGGCATGTTTGTGAGTGTCATTTTTGACCTTTTCAAACACGTTATTTTTTAGCGCTTTGTGAATATTAAAATCATAATCTTTGATATTCACATGTTCTTGACGCAATTCGCAAGCGGCAAGGGTCCCATCCGGATAGAGAACGGCCATCCTTCTCCCGGCGCAACAAGTGACGGGCCATTGTTTTTTGTGAATGAAGTTGTCGTAAGCAATGTCAAAGTTGTTTAGACTAAATTTTGTTATGAGGTCATTGAAAAGACGACTGGCGTATAGACTGGACGACGTCCCTTTCACTTTCGTCAAATAATATTTCAAATTGTCACGCAGGAAATTCACAGTGTCCGCAGTCAATTTGAGATTTTGTGCCATTGCCGGCATGTCTCTCACAGGTTCAAACCAGTGATAATCCGGATCAATCCTGTTTCGAACGTAAAATGCAAAGTTGCGACAATCCTTGAGAGTCTCAGGAGTTAAAACCGAAACCACCAAAATCCTCAAACGACAATTTTTATTTCTTAAAGACTTAAGAACAGCAATCGTTTCTTCCGCTTGTTTGAAGCACCCCTTCAATTGTCGAAGGACATCGTGTTTTTCCCCTATCGCATCCAAAGAAACCTGAATGGATAAATTTAGGTTTGGCAATGCGGCTGTTATTTGGTTAACAAATGAGACAATTCGATTTGTAAAGAATCCATTCGTTGGGATTTGAACAACATCCATATGACAATTTTTAGCAAAAGCATTGATAATATCAAACAAATCAGCGCGGAGGAACGGCTCCCCGCCTCCTATCAAAAGGCCATTGAGAGATTTGAGGCTTTCCGAGACTTTAACGATTTGTTGCAGATTTAATTCCGGCATACGGTTCAATTCTTCACCATAAAAACAAAAGCCACATTTCGCGTTACATCGACTGGTGACATAGAGAATCAGGGTGTCTAATCCGCTCGGTTTGAGTAATTTTGTTGATTCTTTAATAAAGAAATTGATATTTCCCATGGTGTGATTACCCAATCTTTTTAGGTTTATGGGATAAATTCTAATAAATCATACAATTTGAGGGCCAGCTTGTAGAAAATGTTTGGTAAAAATGAGAGAATTCGCAAGGAAATCATGCGTAACTGGAAATTCAGGGGTTTGCATTTTGGATGGAAAAGAAATTCTCTGGCCGCAGTGTTTTCTCCCGCATTTAATCTTTGAATGCCTGCACGCTGATAAATTGCAGCCACCGCTTCATTAAAAGTTTTTGATCGAGAAGACAGCAGTCCTTGCCTTTTGTACATATCCTCAAGAATTTTGATATTCACTCGCAGATAATCGTCGCGATTAACAAAATGCCTTCCTGCATTATTGATTCTATAAATCATCAGGGGTTCATTGACGGCCTTAATGCCGGATGGAAACCGTTCGGCCATTCGTACAAACAAATCCCAATCCTCAGAAACTGTTAAGTTTTCATTGAATAAACCCACTTCAAGTAGGGCGGTTTTTTTAAACATGTTGGAAGAAAAGGTCAGATAATTATATCCCCTCAAATGAAACTCGTTCACTTCTTTGCCGCTTGGGAATCCGTCCTTTTTGAATCCATGATAATGTGAATTGGGCCTGCGATGCATTTTATTGTTTGCAAGGTAATAGCCGTCCGTATAAACCCACGCGGTTTCGGAATCTTTGAGCAATATTTCCATTTGTTTCTCGATCATTTCCGGCAGCCATATATCATCGGCGTCAAGAAAGGCGATATAATCGCCATTGGCCATCTTGATTCCAATGTTTCGTGAATAACCAGGGCCCCGATTGCTCGCGTTGCGATGAATGGATATGGGATATTTATTTTTTGGGATAGTCAGATCTTTCAATTCCAAAGGGATCTTTGAAAAATCATCAATGATCAAGATTTCCAGATGAGTGTAAGTATTGCCTAAGCAGGATTGCAATGCTTCATTCAAATACGCGAGATCGTTATGAAAAGGTATGACGACTGAAACCAGGGGAATGGAATGCCGTTGATGATTATCTATTTTATCCATAATAAAGTCAGTATATTCTCATCATTTCTTATTGGCAACTCTTTAATAAAAAACGCTGGGGTAAAATATAAGCTGAATCATTGGTTGCGAATCATTGGCTGAACTATTGACAACATAGAGGAAAGAAGTTATATTCCCCTCGATGACCATGCGAAGTGAACAAAGGCCCAATGTCATTCTTCTTTATCCCAAAACAGGGATGGATATCGGTTCCACGGTAGCGCCGCCTCACGCGCTGTTGACGATCGCTGCCCCTGTCCTCAAAGCGGGTTATACCGTTAAACTTCTTGATCAGAGGACCCGGATGATCACCCCTGAAGATCTCGAGGCGCTGTTTTCCAGCGATACCATTTGCGTGGGGATCTCCACGATGACCGGCACTCAAATCCGTAATGCCCTGTTTTTAGCACAGATGGTCAGAGATATCACTGATGGAAAGGTTCCCATCATCTGGGGCGGTTGTCATCCGTCGGTGACTCCGGAGCAAACCTTAGAAAACGATAAAGTTGATATTGTGGTCGTGGGCGAAGGCGATGAAACCTTTTTGGAAATTGTTCAGGCCTTGGATCACAAACAGAATTTGAGCGCGATTCAAGGGATTCTCTACAAAGACGGCGGCAAAACCGTCAAGACGCCGTCGCGCCCTCTATTGGATGTCGAAACCCTTCTTCCGATTCCCTGGGGGCTCGTTAATACAGAGGATTATATCCACCGTGATATGTATTTGAAAGAAAGTTCCCGTGTTCTTGATATCGGCCAGACCAGCCGGGGTTGTCCTTTCAATTGCGGGTTTTGCAGCAGCGCCGCCATCAGAGAGCGCAAGTGGCGGGCGATGTCGGCTGCAAAAACTCTTGATATGATCACTGAAGAGGTCAGGCGTTTTCAGTTGAACGGAATTTGGATCCGCGACGACGAGTTTTATATCAATCGGAAAAGGGCCACAGAGATTTGCGAAGAGATGATTGACAGAAAACTCAACATTCTCTTTTATACCTCGGGGACACGGGTCGATGTGTTTATGAAGGCTTCCGATCACGATATTGATGTCTTGAAACGCTCGGGGGCATACACGCTCAAATTCGGGGCGGAAGCTGGTTCTCAGCGAATCTTGGATTTGATGCAAAAAGGGATCACCCCCGAACAGACTCTTGCGGTCAATCAACGGTGCAAAAAATTCGGTATCATTCCGGTTTTTGGTTTGATCATTGGTTATCCGACGGAAACATTTGATGAGATCAATCAAACCATTGAATTGGGCTTCAGGCTTAAAAAGGAAAACCCCGCCGCCCAGTTGGAAACAATGGCCGTCTATACACCCCTTCCCGGCACCCCGGATTTTCGTCTTGCCACGCAACATGGGCTTCAGCCCCCCCGGTCTCTGGAGGAATGGGCGGATTGGATTTTTGACGACTATGATTTCGACGGCAACAAGAATCCTTGGTTCGACAGAAAAGGACGCACGTACCTGGGGAACATCTCCTATATGAGCATCTTGGCGCATGCCTTAGAAAATGTCATGGGGAGTCTGCGTCATCGCGCGTTACGGTCATTGGCAACAGCCGCCGCCAAACCCGTCAGCCGTTACTATGCCTATAAACTCAGGAACAAAATGTACCGTTTTGCGCCGGATTTGTCGCTTGTCCGGATCCTTCGACATGAACTTTTTTATAAAAGTGATTTGACGATTTTCTAATCCAGCTAACCTCAAATTCCCGGAAGGTTTATGAAGAAATTTTTCAATTGCCTCATTGCGATCCTTGGGGCCGTAGTGATTATGCCGGTCACGGTTGTCTTGATTGGCCTCATTTACATCATCAAATTTTTCCGCCGTTTCACTCTCAAGGATCCTTTCCGTAATTCCCGTCAGCATCCGTTGAATTCTCCGGACGCCCCGCGGGGCTAGAGAACTTTTCAAAAGAATGGTCTCATGTTAGAATAGCTGCGTTTCCATGGGATTTTTACGCGGGTCTTTATCAATACCAAGAGACTCTGAAAGGAGCTAGGGATGATCAGCATCGAAGATTTTAGGAAATTGGAGTTTGTGGTGGCCCAGATCAAAGAAGTCAAAGAGCACCCCAATGCCGACAGGCTTTATGTGATCAAAGTCGACACGGGCAAAGAGGAGCGTCAGGTCGTCGCCGGGATCCGTTTGTCTTATCCCAACAAAGAGGCATTGGTCGGCCGGCGTGTGATTCTGGTGAACAACCTGGATCCTGCAGTCATTCGGGGCGAAGAGTCCAAGGGAATGATCTTGGCGGCTTCCGATGAACAGGGGATTTCGGTTTTGTCGCCGGACCGCGAAGTGGCATTAGGGAGTGTCGTTAAATGAGCTTTACCTTTTGATTCGTATTGATTAGAAGAAAGCTCATTTAATCCCGAGCTGTGGTGAGGGATAAAGTAAGAAGTGAGAGGTAAGAGGCAAGAAGAAAATGATATTCTTAGACTTTCCACAATTAGTTCCCCCAAAGATCTGCTTATCCTGCCAGGGATGCTGCCGGTTCAAGGAAGCGCAAAGCGTGTGGCGTCCCAAGGTGGTGCCTGCCGAGATCGAGGCCAATGAACGCAAAAAAGACCTCGTCCAGGCCTTGGGCAAATACGGGTACATTAAGACCGTAGAAGAGCAGGGGCAGAATCACTGTGCATTCTTGAATTTAGGGACCAACAAATGCGGCATTTACGCCTGCCGGCCCTTTGAATGCCGGCTGTACCCGTTTTTATTGACTCGTTCGGAGCAAGATGGCCGCGTCAGCGTCAGCGTCCATTTGAGCTGTCCGTACGTGCAGGAGTCACGCTATTGTGCCAAGTTCAAAAAACATGCGGGCGTTTTAAAGGCGTATCTTTCCTGCGAGGAGAAGGCGCGCTTTCTGCGAAATAACCCCGCCCTTGTCGGCGATTACAGCGAATATCGCGGCGAGATCGAAGAACTTTTTACGTTGGAGCCGGCATGACGACGGCGCTTTTGGAGAGAAAAGAATTGATCCAGCAGTACTTGCGCGAAGCGCCGGGGCTGTTGTCGAGTTTTTCCTTTATTAATATTTTCACCTGGCAGGAATTTTTTCAGTTCGAGATTGAGGTCATTGACGGGAATCTGTGCGTTTTCGCGCGCCACAAGACGGGCACGTTCCTTTATCTGCCGCCGTTGGGCAAGAATGTTTCTGCGAAAACAATTGCGGCCTGTTTTGCTTGGATGGAGAAGGTCAACCGCGTCAAGGGAGTCAGCCGCATCGAGAACGTCCACGCGCACCAGCTGCCGCTTTTTCCGATAGATGAATTTTCCCATTACAACAAAGGCTACGAATATTGCTATTACCGCAAAGACCTTGTCCGATTGACGGGGAACCCGTACAAATCCAAACGTTCCTCGTACAACCATTTTGTCAA
>CAYIQK010000067.1:0-7332 GCA_964365515.1 uncultured Planctomycetales bacterium
AATTGAACCGGTGACCCCGTCCTTACCAAGGACGTGCTCTACCAACTGAGCTACAGGGGCAGCGCACAAGAAGTTAGGAAAGTATAACCAATTCCAAAAATTTGTCAAGTATTTTTATTCGTTTTTATTCGTTTTCTCGAATCTTAATCTACTTGAAATACGGAAGTTATGAACCATCCAAAGGAATCAGACAAACTTAAGAAAACGGCGCTTTCCAACCTTGATAATCCCCTCCCGAGGAATCCACTGGGCATCATGAATGGCCTGGCCATTATAGCTGATGGCCCCTTGTTGGAGGAGACGCTGAAATTCCCTTTTGGAGTCCATGAGCCCTTCCCCAATCAAGATATCGGCCAGAGACGGATTGATTTTTTCCAATTTATATTCAATGGCTTCGTCGGGAGCCTGTTTTTGGCCGAAGACCTTTTCAAAATGATCGTGGGCCTTCTGCGCTTTTTCGTTGCCATGAAACTGCGCAACCATTTCGCAAGCCAGTTTCATCTTAGCCTCCTTGGGATGGAGCCTGCGGATATCGTGTAAGTCGAACTCGGTGAGAACTTCAAAATATCTGTACATCAATTCATCGCTCACGGACATGAGCTTGCCAAAGATCTCATCGGGAGTTTCGTTGACGCCGATATAATTCCCCAAAGATTTACTCATCTTTTGGATGCCGTCTGTCCCCTCAAGAAGCGGCGTCATGATGATCGCTTGAGGCTCCTGTCCATACGACGCCTGCATCTGCCGCCCCATGAGAAGATTGAATTTTTGATCGGAACCGCCAAGCTCAATATCGGATTTCAAATGGACCGAGTCGTATCCCTGCAGGAGGGGATAAACAAATTCCAAAAGACTGATCTCTTTTTGTTCCTCAAACCGCTTTTTAAAATCAGCCCGCGCTAACATCTGCGCCACACTCGAATGGGCCGTCAGGGATAGAATCTCTTGGGCCTTCAGGGAATCCAGCCAAGAACTATTGAAAACGATCTCTGTCTTATGAGGATCGAGGATCTTGAAGACCTGCCCCTTGTATGATTGGGCATTTTTTTCGATCTCATCTTTCCCCAGTTTGGGGCGCGTCTGGTCGCGTCCCGTCGGATCTCCGATCCTGGCCGTAAAATCCCCGATCAAAAACAAGAGATGATGCCCCAGATCCTGGAACTGACGCAGTTTGCGCAGCAAGACAACGTGTCCTAAGTGGATATCCGCGGCGGTGGGATCGAATCCGGCCTTGATACGAAGGGGCATTCGATTCTGATGGCTGACTAAAAGCTTTTTTTTGAGATCATCAAGGCTGATGATCTCCGTGGTCCCACGGGAGATTTTCTCAATAACAGCGTTGATCTCCAAGACACCCATACCATTTCCGATGAGTCACTCAAATTTCGGAGGGAATAACCCGGGATAATGATCAAACCCTTGCGCTGACCCCGATTTTCATCTGGTCGACATCAACCTTGATGATTTTAACCTTGAGTCGATCACCCGGTTTTAAAGCGGAGGCCTTTTCTTTTTCAATTTCGGAGGAATAAACCAAGGCTTCGACCTCATCATCTAATTTCACAAAGACACCAAAATTGGAATTGAGCACCACCTCGGCATCCGCCTCGGAGTCGATGGGAAATTTCTGAGCGATCTGCGACCATGGATTTTCAGTCAACTGCTTCAATCCGAGATTGATCTTCCGGCTCCCCGGATCGACAGCCAGGACAACCACCTCCACATCCTGCCCTTTTTGAAGGACATCCTGCGGATGATTGATCTTCTTCGTCCACGACATATCGGAAATATGGATCATCCCCTCAAGTCCGGAATCCAACTCCACAAAGGCGCCGTAATCCGTAAATCCGCGAACCTTGCCTTTGACCCTGCAACCCACGGGATATTTTCCATCGGCCTCTAACCATGGATTGGCCTCCAACTGCTTCATGCTCAATGAGATTCTCTTGGAGTCCTTGTCCACGTTGATGATCTGAACCTCAATCTCATCCCCGACCTTAAACATCTCCTGAGGATTGACTAACTTTTTCTGCCAGGTGATTTCCGAAGAATGAAGAAGCCCCTCGATGCCTCGTTCAATTTCAACGAAGACCCCGTAGGGCATCACATTGACCACTTTTCCCTTTGTTTTTGTTCCGGTCGGATATTTCTCGTAAATGCCCTCCCAAGGATTTGAAACAATCTGCTTGAGTCCCAGTGACACCTTGGATTCTTCTTTATTAAAATCCAGGATGACGACTTCAATTTTATCCCCGATCTTCATGACCTCAGAAGGATGATTGATCCGTGTCCAGCTGATATCGGTGATATGCAAAAGACCGTCCACACCCCCCAAATCGATGAATGCGCCAAAATCAGTGATCCCTTTAACCGTCCCAACGCGTCTTTGTCCCTTTTTAAGATCATTCCACAGTTTGTCTCTGAGGAGCTCTCTTTCCTTCTGAACCACTTCACGCCGGGAGAGGATCAAATTTCTGCGCGCCTTGTTCAGTTTACTGACCTGAAATCTGTACTTATTGGTCATGATCTCCTGCGCGGAAAATCCCTTGAAGGAAGATAACGACATCGGCAGAAATGCCTCCACCCCACCCGCATCGACGATGAAACCACCTTTCACCTGCTTGACGACTCGTCCATCCACAATATCGCCTTCCTTGATGGTATCGCCGAGTTTCATCCACCCTTGCAATTTTTCAGCCTTCAGATGAGAAAGAACCAAGCGTCCATCCTCGTCCTCAATGGATTCCACCAGCACATCAATCTGAGTGCCTGTTTCCAGGCAATCGATGTTCCGGAATTCTTCCAAAGGAACAAAACCCTCGGATTTGAAACCAATATCAACGATGGCCTCCTTAGCATTCACAGCAATGACGGTCCCCTTAACGATCCCTCCTTCCTTGATATTGTGGAAAGACCCGCTGTACATCTCTTCCATCAAGACTTGTTTTTCCTGCGTCATCATTTTTTACCTCTTTTTCCCTCGGATTTTTGATTTGGGTGAATCTAAAGAACTCCATTATCGCAAAATTCATTGCTTTGTCAACCAAAATTATCTAGTGGATGGGAATGAAAGAGAAGGGGAAATCTATTGGAGGGGGACTCGAAGTTTCTGCCTAAGATCCGTATCCTCGGCATTGATGAGAAGCGACTGCTCGAATTCCTCGGCGGCCATTTTCTGCTTCCCCATAGCCTCATAAGTCAATCCCAATTTCTTATGGATTGCGGCCAAGTCCTTTTGAGGCTTCATGGCCAGCGTGTAAATCTCCAGGGCCTTTTCATAATCACCCTGCTCGTAAACAATATCTCCTATCCCATAAATATCCGCGGCATCTTGCGGGCTCAACTGGTGGACTTTTTGAAGGGTGTCCAAAGCTTGATCGTACTGCCTGTCTTTGGCATAGGCCTTGGACAAAAGGAAATAGGCCCTCGGATCCTCCGGCCACAACCCTATGATCTTCTGATACTGTTGGATAGCCCCTTTGTATTCTCCCAAATCGAGATAACAAAGGGCAAAATTGTGGCGCAACGTTTTATCGTGTGGAGAGCCCGCCACCGCCAGCCGGAAATGTTCAAAGGCCTTTTGGTATTCTTTGCGTTTGGCGTAGATCTTCCCCATCACTCCATAAATATCGGCATACCCCGGCGCAACCCGGACGGCTTCCTGCGCTTCAGCCATGGCAGGCTCATCCAATCCCAGAGATTCGAGAGTAATCGCACGATAATAATTCTGATATGGCCCTATGGGAGTCGATCCCACTTTCACCAAATCCAACAGGATCGGCTGCCATCGGCTCAAATCAACCATATACCGCTTGATCAATTCCCTGTTCTCGGGGACATCGCGCAGAAATATCACTCCATCATAATTGAAATACACAGGCTTCCAATCCTTGTGATGGTAGAGATGTTTCAGGATCCCCGCGGGGATATGCTGTTTGGTTGAATTCAGCAGGGCGCCTGTGAGATTGTATTTTCTGACCATTTCGTCAAACAACTCACCGTCACCTTGCTCCCATATCTTCAGGTATTCCTTAAAAAATTTGCCGCCATAGACCTCCGTACGGCCATCGATGAACACCTTGATATCAGGGAAAGTCCGCCCGATCAGGTACGCGCCGGAATTGAAATCATTGAAAAAATTGCCGCGGATACCGCTTGCAACCAGAAAATCAACCGCCTTATCCGGGTAACTGCGTTTGGAAATCCCGCCGAACTCACTTTTCCGTTCATACGTGTCGAAATCATAATAACCGTTGGTTGCAAATCCCCCGCCGAATTGAAAAATCCATATCAAAAACAGCATCTTTACAACCGCCGAAGTCATGTACAGAAACTTCTTGCCGGTGAAACGAAGGGGAATCACATCCCTGTAGGAAATATTGAAAAAATTGGTCATAATCACAAGATAAGCGGCGACGGCAAAAAAGGCCGTATTCCTGGCAGCCTTCAAGGAAAAAACCAGAAAAACAAACCAAAACAACAAAGCGCTGATATCGACTCTGCGCCGGTTCAAAATGAATGAAACCCCGGACAACAAGATCAGTAATTTGTAATACATGAATTCTCCAGAACTCCACCATGTTCCCCACCTGATAGGCCTTTGCAATTCCTGGATGTGATCGAAAAATATTTTGTTCTCTTGTGACAACGAAAAAAAGACACCAATGGGATACAACGCCCCCCTCAACCCGCAGGGATTGAGAAGACAGGCCGCGGCCACCACAGCCAAAATCAATTTCAGCCGACGGTATTCATCGTCCGTCAGACGTCCCGATTCATTCCATTCATACGGCAGTTTCACGTGCCGTTTCACCCACTCGGAAACCAGGCCGATCAAAACAAAGAGCGGACCAAAAAAGAAAAATCCATGAATATTAGTCCAAAAGACTTGAACGACAAAAAGCGCAGGGACCGCCCATTTTTTATCAATGTGCAGAGCCAAGACGAATATATAGAAAGCAAAGAAAAACAGACTGTAAATATCCGGTCGGATGGTGAAACGCTGAGTATAAACCATGGAGACCAGAAACAAGATAAAGGCCAAAATCAATTGTTTATCTCTGTTGTACCCCAGAAACAAAAGAAGCAGCATCGTCAAAACGACAATCACCGCCTGCATCTTGATGAGGCCATCCGGTCCCCAGAAATGAAATATGTTGTAAACAATCACTTGAAACAACCACTCATGGTTGACCCACGGGGCTCCGGCGATGGAGCAGGAAAGGATATCCTCGCGCGGGACAAAATGATTGAGCATGATGAATTTCCCAACGCCGATGTGCAGCCACAGATCCAGATCCTTGATCTCGATCTGGGCCATATAAAAGATGAGTCCGAAAACCGCCCCCAGAGGCAGCAGGCCGCACCAATAACTCAACCTCCTATAGAAATTATCGCTCATGGGATTGTTTCTCCGGAGAGTTCGTATTCTGTTCCGCCGCATAAATTTGAGACAAAAGGAAAAGGACTTTTCCCTCAGCCGGCCTTTCTTTCAAGATTCTCCGGCATTGTTCCTTGGCCTGTCGAATCTCGCCCAAGTGGTAAAGAGCAACCGCCAAATGATAACGTATCCACACATCCTGAGGATCGATCAATTTGGCCTTTCGGATATTCTCAAAAGCCGTTTGGTACTCCCCTTTTTCGATATTGATCTTCCCCAAAAGCATATAAAGCTGAACATTGTAAGGTTCTATCCTCTGGCCTTCCTGTACCTCAGCCAGGGCCTTGTCGTAAAACTTCATATTGAATAAGGCGTAAGCCCGGTTCACCTGGCGATAAGGAGTAACTTTCTGCAGTCCCACTTTCAACAGATCCAGCTTCGGAGACTGCCACTGGGACAGATCAATGGCGTATCGGTCGATCCATGGTTTGTTTTGTTCTATGCGCTTGAGAAATATTGCGGCATCATAATCAAAATAGACCAATGCCCAGTCTTTGTGTTCATAGAGGTAAGAAATCAAGCCGGCAGAGACCGGGACATGAACGTGATTCAAAAAAGCCCCTGTCAAACCATAACGCCTGACCGCCTGTTCAAACACCGCCTGGTCCCCATCCCAAATCTTGTTGTATTCTTTGAAAAATTCAGCGCCATACACTTCCGTTCGCCCATCGATGAAAATCTTGATCCTCGGGAATGTCCTCCCCAACAGATAAGCGCCGGAATTGAAACCATTAAAAAAACGGCCGCTGATTTTATTCTCCGACAAAAAATCAACAGCCTGGACGGGATAATTGCGTAACGAGATACCCCCAAATTCGCTTTTGCGCTCAAATTTATCAAAATCATAATAACCCCGCGAAAAAGATTGTTGGATAAAATTGAAGATCCATAAGATGAGAGTAACCTTCACCGCAATCGATGCGTAATGCCTGTAATTCTTATCGGCGAAACGGATACGGAAGATCTGGCGCAGTGATAACTGCTGGAAGTTCACAAGAAAGGCAAGATAGGCGGCGAAGGCAAAAAAGGCGATATTACGCACAGCATGAAGAAAAAGCATGAGAAAAGAGAACCATAAAATGAAAATCCCAATATCCAGACGGCGCCGGTTGAGGACAAAAGAAAAAAAGGAAATGAAAATCAAGGCCTTCATATAGGGATAAGGATCCAAGGAAAACAGGGTTTCCCATGTGAACGGCCGTTGCAATTCCTGGATATGTTCAAAGAACACCTGATTGCCCCCGGACAGCGAAAAAAAAGTGCCGATGGGATACCACGCCCCTTGAAAGATGTGTGGATTGAAAAAACACGCGACAATAACCATCAGGAGTATTTCCTTCAACCGCGTGTATTCGCCGTTGGTCAAACGGCCGACACTATTCCAGCGGTACGGCAAAGGGATGCGCCTTTTGATCCATTCGCCGCATAAATAAATCATGATCAAAAGCGGGCCCAGGATGAAAAACCCGTGGATATTGCTCCACAACAGCTGAAGAAAAAACAAAATCCATAGACTCCATTTGCGATCGAGGGAAAAGGTCAATACAAAAACATAAAGAGTTAGAAATAAGAGGCTGAAAATCTCGGGCCGGAGAGTGAAACGGTATTGGTACGCCAAAAGAACCAAAAGTAAAACAATGGTCGGGCCTGCTTGCCGCCGGCTGTTATAACCCAACATCAGCAGAAGGACAAAGGTGATACCGATGACCATGACCTGCAAGCCGATCAGTCCGTCGGATCCCGCCCATTGATAGACAGCGGACACGATGACTTGAAACAACCACTCATGATTGATCCAGGGTCTGCCGGCGATCGTGCATGAAAGGATATCGTGGGAGGGAATTTCATGATGCTGGAGAATATACTTCCCTGTTGCCAGATGCAGCCACAGG
>CAYIQK010000068.1:0-7320 GCA_964365515.1 uncultured Planctomycetales bacterium
CTACCGGCGGAGAAAAAGCGAAACGGGCGGTTATAACCATTGAAACGGCGCAAATTCGCTATACCTACGATGGCACGACTCCAACATCTTCTGTAGGACACCTCTGTAATCCTTTCGACGTAATCACTTTAATCGGTTCAGACAATATCACTAACTTCAGAGCCATCAGGGCGGGAAGCACAAATGCGACCATTAAAGTTACTTACGAAAATTAGTCTGCTTCTTTTAATTCCTTCCATAGTTTTTGCTCAACCTGCAGGAAAAGGGTTTGTTTCCGTTACTGAAGAAGATGGCAGTCCTACTTGTTTTGGTTGGCAGGCGAAATTTGCCAATGGGAACGTCACCGACAATGGTGATGGCACTTGCTCTATTGCCGACCAAACTGGGGCCGGCGGAGGGGATGCCATAACCGTAAACACCACCGCAGTCGTTGACCCCGATTTCCAGGACAGTATTTATGTGGATGTTACAACAGGGTCAAATATCATCAACTGGAAATTCAACTACAACGCCGCCTCCGGGGACATAGCCCTTTTGACCAATGAAGTTGCTTTTGCCCTCAACGGACTTGTTTCCGAAGGGACCACGGCGGACACCATCGAAGGCAGATTCGCTTTCCCGGATTGGGCAACGAGCGATAAGGTCTGGACGTGGCAGGACGCTACCGACACGGTTGTCGGGCGGGCTACGACCGACACCTTGACCAATAAGACGTTGGCGGCGGCGAATAACGTGGTTGACGCTGATACGGCGGTTGCGTTGGCGGCGAATGGCAGTAACTGTGCCGCGAACTCTTTCCCTCTTGGCGTTGATGCCTCCGGTGCGGTTGAATCCTGTTCCACGTCAATATCAGGCAATGCGGCAACGGTAACGACCAACGCCAATTTGACCGGGGAAGTCACCTCTGTCGGTAACGCCGCTACCATTGCTGATACCGTCACCGTCACCGGCTGGGTCATGGGGGCTTCAACAGCCACGACGCCAGCCATAGATGATAATGACACTTCACTTGCTACAACCGCCTTTGTCAATGCCGAAATAGATGACGACCTTGACGCTTCCGCTGAATTGATAGCTTTAGTAGATGATGAAACGGGGACAGGGGTTTTGGTCTTTGGAACTTCGCCCAGGATAACTACATCATTGCTTGATAGTGGCGGGAATGAACTGTTTAAACTGACCGCCACAGGAACAGCCGTCAATGAGTTTACCGTAGCCAACGCCGCCGCTTCCGGCGACCCAACGTTATCCGTTACCGGCGATTCCGATGCTAATATCGATATTGCTTTAACGGCGAAGGGGACGGGAGGGGTCATTATCACATCAACAAACGCGGGGCCGGATTTAATCACGCATGGGTTGACGGTGAACAATGACGGTTTGTCCAGTGCGGCAACGGATGATTTTGTCGTTAAGGGGGAGACAAGCGACACTCTCTTTGTCGTTGACGCTTCGGCGGAAACGATAACTTCAGGAACGACAGGAAGCATTGGTTGGGCCGTAGTTGGAGCAGCAAACCAAGCATGCAATACAACCTGCACAAGCGGATGCGTGGTGGGATTCGATACGGGACTCGGTGGGGATGATTTAGTGGATTGCGCCAGCGCGATAGCAGACCGTTGCCTATGCGCTGGCTCGTCATAGGAGGGTTTATGAGAATCGTGTTACTTGCATTTTGTGGTGTTTTAATCATGGCAACGGTGGCAGGGGCCGATATTGTCCAGGTTGACGTTTCTTCCTGGACACAGGAACAGAAAAACGGCACAACCGTTGCTTGCTTGCGTGTTTTATACGATTCAGGAATAACCCATCAGGGCGTTAAGGTCAATTTGCCGAATGTGGAGGTCGTCAACCCATCTACTTCTGTAACGCCTATTTTAACAAACGTTGCTATTGAAACTGAATATCAACAATGGATGGATGAGGTTAACACGGCGACGCTATTAGAGCAAAAAAAAATTAAGGCCATGGAGACGGAAATGGCGGTTAATGGCCTGAAAAACAGCACGCTGGTCAATCTGGACTCAAAGATTGACAGCATTTCTAATTTAACTCAAACAAAAGCGTTCTTAAAAGAACTTACTCATTATTTTTGGGCGAAAGGGTATTTTGAAGACGATTAAAATACTTCTGCTTTTACTTTTTTGCGCGATTCCAGCTTATGCCACGACGGCCGGGATGGTTGGAGGCGACCTTTCAACAGCCACAAATTTGGATAATGCGGCCACAGCATATAGTGGTCTTATGTCCGGGTCATTCAACGCATGGAACACGATCGTCACGAACAGTTACCAGCCGATTCCTACGTCCATTACTCTCACCAAGATAAAGGTTGAATTGAACGGAAGTCCGGGAGCGGGAAAATCTTATACCTTTGATATTGTCAAAAACGTTACCGGAACACCGACGGATTCATCGGACGACTGTACAATTTCGGGGACAGCGACGACGTGTGAAGTCACGATAAGCACAGCTTTAGTCCAGCAGGACTTGACGGCCGTGCGGTGTATCCCCTCGGGAACGCCGACGGACAGAGGCGCCGTGTGGTATATCGAGTACAATAGCGCGACGGCGAACGAGACTGTATTTCTGGCATCGACAAATGCCGGAGAAGTTATTAACACCACGAATACTCGCTACTGTCCTTTGGCGGGTGTTTGTGACGTTGATACCGGCACCGGTGCTCGCATTAAAATGCCGACGACGGGCACGCTAAAAAAATTCACGGTTTATTCCCCGACTGCACCGGACACCGGAGCAGGGACGCAATCGCATACCCATACAATCACAGTTCGCCCCGATTTATCGACGGTTTCAGACACGTCTATCGTTGTCACAATCAGCGAAGCAGAAACTATTGACTCAGACAATACCAATACCAAATCCGTTACTCTTGGCGATTCGTATGGCGCGAAAATCGTTCCCTCGGGCACTCCGACAGCCTCGCCTATCGCGTACGGCCTCGTGATGACGATGGCAACGGAAGGAGAGTTTGTCGTGCCGATGGCGGGGGTATTAAATTCTGCTGCTAACGTTTACGGCGATCCTCATGGAAATTTTGTCTCGTTCGAATCTGCTCGTCAGGGACTTAGCGGCGATTTCACCTGGAAAAGTATTATTGCCGAAACGATAGCGGCCCCGACAAGTCCGGGGACATTTGTGTTAACTCTCCGGCAAAACAGCGCAACAGATACGGCACTAACGGTAACCTTGAGCAATGCAGATTATTCAGAGCAGTTGACAACAAATGTTACCGCCGTTGCGCTAGACCAATGGTCTGTAAAGAGCGTTCCGGCAAGTGCTCCCGGGAACCAAACTGGAATAATCGCTATGTTGGGATATATCGCTCCTCCAAGCGGGGCAACCACCAACTACCGTTACGGCGGAACCCATTACGGCGGGACAATGATGTGATGAATACTTATAAACTATTTATAATCTTAGTTTTCTTCATGGCACTGAATATCAGCTATGTTTTCGCCTGCGAAGACATAACCATTTCTCCGAAAGAGTTTTACACGATCGCGGGCCGTGACAAGTGCTGGACTTCTTTCGATGGCGGGTGCGTTTGCCATGTTGTTGACGGCAAAAGGACATTCCTAATCAATAAAAGCGAAAGCGTGTTTTTAAAAGGGTGCAAGTGCAAGATGTTCCTGATGTGCTATCAAAGCGGCCCTTGCATGCACCAGGAGGTATGCGAAGAATGTCAGACAGGCGAAGAGATAGTGGAACCCGGGAATCCGTGACGGCTATCAACCGGTACATCGAGCAGTCCACCGGCAAAAAGGCCGTGCGGATCGAAGGCAAATTCAAATTCATTCCGCAGGAGTCTAGGGATAGGCCACCTGCAAAGCGGGTTGGATAAAAGAAGGCCGCTAGAGCGATGAGGGTGCCTCCAGCCAGCGGGCATCTTAAATTCTATGAGCCAAAGCGTTTGGTGGGATAAATCGTTATTCATCAAGACGTATAAAGAAGGACGGCCTTGCCAGCAATGCGGAAAGGCATTGAGTATCTATAACGGCAACGACCGTTGTGACCATCACAGGACGGATGATGAGGAAGTCATGGAAAAGATAATGCTTTGTCCTCTGAAAATCCGGGTTGAGATGTGGAAAGGGACAAAATGGTCTCACATACGTTGAAGACAATTTATGTGGTCTTGCACGACGCCCAACACTTCGGAGATGAACCGACTTTCAAGATGGAGATACACAAGAAAGAGTATGTCAGCCACAAACAACTCCAGGAGTTTCGTCACCGGCTGGAGAGCTATATCGATAATGAGCTGAATAAACTTGTGCACAAACCGGAATACAACGGCACTTGGCCATGAAAGGGAAAAAATGGAAGGACAGTTGGAGGCATTATCAAAACTTGTTTATTGGGGATTGGGTTCTTGCGTTACGGGATTCCTGTTCCTGTGCGGGTGGATCATCAAAATCCAGATTGAAATGGCGCAAAAGGTCACTTATAAATGGATCGAGGAAAAATTTGAGAAAGACATGAAGGCGGAGATGCAGGCGATTTCCACGGTTCTGGTTGAGATCAAGAACGCCGTTGTTGGGGACATGGACAAACCGGGGATTATCTCACGCCTTAGGGATGTTGAGCGGGAAGTGGACGAATTGCAGGAGAAATAAGATATGTCAAATTTCACGGACCCTCTCATCCTTCTGAATATCGACGGAAATCTCTGGAAAACCGAACGGGAATTTTCTTATCATGTCGGGTCGGAAGACAGCGCGGATATTATTACCGTGCCGAAAGGGTTTTTAACCGATCTGGCCTCCGTGCCTTGGCCGACGTCAATGCTTATCCCAAAAAGCGGAAAATTCAATCAAGCGGCGGTTTTACATGATTATCTTTATACGATCCAGACTCGGCCCAGATCCGAATGTGACAAAATATTTTTAGAGTCGATGAAGAATCTTGGAGTTAATTGGTTCTTGCGTGGTATCATGTACCGTGCTGTCCGAATTGGCGGCGGATTCGTATGGAAAAAGAAAAAAACAAACCAAAACAGGAGGGTAATAAAATGAAGAAAGTAATTGTAATGGCAACAATGTTCTTGGCATTAAGCGTTCCAGCTTTCGCCGATATTGAGGGCGTCGCCGGGGCCACGCTGGATATGCCGAATCTGGTCAGATTCAGTGAGGACGTGACGCTGGGGATGGAAGCTGGGAAAGACCTTTACAACATCCTGCCTAATGACCAGTCGGCTTGGGTAGAGGACGACAAAGGGTATTACGGGGTTGCCAAGGTGACCGTGAAGTGGACGTTGCTGGATTTTGCGAAGAAGTAAATCTTGAAGCCCCTTGCTTAATTGTGAGGGGCTTTTTTAATTTTTCCATCTATATCCTCTGACGTCCTTATTTTCTGGTCATAATATCTATGCGTGTGATTTTCGTATTCGATCTTTTTTCTGTCTCCGTCAACAACTATCCCCGTTCGCCACTGGTATAAATCCTCAATCTGATTTTGCATTCTCTTATTCCTATAAATCTCCGCTGTCGTCGGCGCCGTCCAGCTCAGAAACGCAATCCCATGGATTAGAAGCGCTAACACCCCGAACACGACAACGCTGGCCCACATAGCGCATTTAATGGTTTCTTGCTTGGCCACATACTCGTGACTTTCATAATAGCTCATCTTCCCTCCAGTCCTTTTAATCTCTGCGGCATTTCTCCTGTCCCGGTGGTTCGTTTAACGATACGGATGAACTACACTCCGCGCACTGTCTTGGCACATAACAACAATCTTCTATTTTACAAGGCAATGGTCCAGGGCATTGCCAATCCCAGGTCGTATTATTTTTATCCGTGTATCCACCTCCGCAAATCATTTTTCCCTCAAATGCTGTTATCCTCCTGTCATGGTCTGCCTGCACCCTCCAAAGCTCCTGATAATTCTCCCTCTTGGCCTTTATCCACCCGTCGGCCAGAAATCCGATAACAAAACACGTCAGGATAATCAACCATTGGAGATGTAGTTTTGTCGCGCGCAAGAGTCCGCTCATTTCCCGTAATACCTCTTCCTCTGCAACTCCTTGTTCCGTTCTTTCTGGCAACTATTGCAAACTGTCCGCGAGGACTTCTTCCGCCGGACTAAAATGATTTCTTCTTCCTTGCCGCATTTGACGCATTTGAACCGGACGATTGCGCCGGTGAATTTGTAAATATGCTGTTTACGAATCGTCGCCTTCTCTCTCTTCCCATCGTTGGCAATATTCATAAGAGGTATAATCCCCCTCCGGCGGATCTCCGTCTTTCATCATCAACCACATGATAAACGCCCCGCCGATAAAAGCGTAGAGCAAAACGATCACGGTGAACTGGGGGTCAAGCATATTCGATCAACCTCCTTATCAACTCTCTCGATTAAATAGCGGGATTTCCGTACAATATCCCCCATGCTTACAGTGCTGTCATTATCATCATATTTTTTAAACGCCTCCCGCACTTCTTTCAGCAGGCCGGTGAGCCAAGCGGTATCAAGGTCGTGGCACTGGTTAAATCCAGCATTCCTTCCGTTAATCCAATCTTGGTTTGGTGGATAAGCTATATTTTCATATTTCTTTTTTTCCGGCCTATTGAGAATCATTTCTTCTCCTTTTTATCATTGCCCCGCCGAAGAAAGCGTAAATCAGGGCGCAGATGGTGTATTCAGGGGTCATCCCTTCTTCCCTTCATCATTTGGTAGATTTATTAATATAAACTCGGCAATTCTCATGTCTGTAAAATCCCCAAAGCCTTTGCTATTCGGAAAACGTATTGCATGAAGGATATTAGCTAACTCCTGCGTGCTTAACTTTCGTAGATCCATTATCCTTTCCCTTCGATAAGGTGGCTTTTATTTAATTTTAGATTTGTAGCCCTTTGAATCATGCCTCCCCAAATTTTATAAAACCTTGTTTTACATAGCCCATGTTTAAAATTTGCATTCTTAATCCCATTATGATTTGGCATGTAGTTTCCCATTTTTATATGCTTCGCAAATGGCGTGTGAAATTGAAGCCGAAGCGAGACTTGTCAATGAAATTTTGTTTCCATCTACGCTTTTCATTTTTTCTATTTCATCTTCCACAACACGGCAAACCTCTGAAACCTCCCACTCCCCAATCTCCGGCGTTGGCGTGGGGCGGTTCTCCTTCCGCCACTCCTCAAAAGCGGCGATGAAAATCTCACGGCATTTGTTATAGCAAATAGCCTCTGCAATTTCATACATCCCATTTTTTGTGCTGATTACTTTCTTTTCCGGCCATTTTGGGCAGTTACTTTTCATCTAGCTTCTCCTCCTTTCAAATTAGCGGGGGATGAGCAG
>CAYIQK010000069.1:0-7300 GCA_964365515.1 uncultured Planctomycetales bacterium
AGGCCCGCCTCGTCAAAATCAGAAATTTTGACGGGCGAGGTCTCGCCCCGCCAAAGGCGGGGCGGACGGTTCGACCCGACCTTAAAGGCAACGCCCCGTTATTCACCCGATTCAAAAACTCATCCCCCCTTACACTTGGTCCATGCCCCTTGACAAAACTCCGCAAAGAAGGTATGTTTGACATGGACAAAAGGAGGTTAGAAATATGGATAATCTGCTGGAAAGAATCTCTATTGACGCCAATATTCTTCATGGTAAACCGAGAATCAAAGGAACGCGCATAGGGGTTTCTATGGTGCTTGAATTGCTTGCCGCCGGAAATTCTCCTGACAAGATTTGCTCCGAACAGTTCTACCCCGACCTTAACCCCGAGGATATCCGGGCGTGTATCGCGTTTGCGAATCAATTTCTTAATGAAGAAGAAATTCATTTCTTTGAAGAACTCAAACAATCTTCCTAAGACGAAATCCTCATGACGTTCTTGCTTGATCACCAAATCACCCCTCAATCCATAGAGAAAGTCCATAAAGTACTGCTTGAAACCCTGCGGACCATTCCTGCCGAGCACATTAAAGGCAACCTCCTGGTTATCACCAACACGACCTACCGGTTGCATAAAGCCAAATAGCTTAAATGGTATTGACCTGCGACCATTAACCGGCGAGGAGGCGGCCGTGTCTTTTTCAGCCCAACGGGCCATCAACTCGCGCATAAAGGCCTTGTATTGGTAAGCGCGGGCCTCGATTTGAATGATCTTCTTTTTTTCTTCTTCTGTCAGTGTCCCTTGCCGCGTCTTAAATTCCCGTGTAGTTTTAATGCTGATAATCCTCATCAACGGCGAGTTCAGATGATGCGCCATCTCCAAGGCTGAGTTGCTCAAACGATCGGCAAAACTCTGAAGCCTCTTGCCGGAGAGAACGTCCAATACCCACTCCGATGATTCGACGGGATAATCCCCCTGAACAAGGTCTGCCAGCACGTCTTCCAGTTCAAGCAGTGTCATGCCGGCATAGCGCCGGGCAAAAGCATCTTCCTTCTCATGATCAACCAGCCAGTTTCTTGGATCACTCACCCCCGACAACACGCTCGCGGACCGCAATCTTTGCCAGACCGTGTCAAACGGCTCCCCGCGGGTATTGAGGAACGTCTCTTTTAAAACCGGGCTGGAGGCGGAATACATCACATGATGTGCCTTGACACGACCGGGGAAAGAACCTATACTTAAACCGTTGGAAAAAAATTCGACGGGAGAAGAAATGAAAATAGCAAAATCAGACAATGATGCTTTTGTAAGGAAAAATCTGGAACGATTGGTTGAGAAATACCCCCGCCAACGCATCGTCATCTGTAACGGTGAAATCTTCACCGGAGAAGATGCCGTTAAGAAAGCCAGAATAAAATACCCAGAGTCTATTCCTCTAAGTATGCCGGTTCCCGCCCCCGAGGAATTTACCCATCTGTTATGAAGAAAAGAATCCGCTTCCCTTATAAGACGTACCGGAGAGAATTTTATCCTATTATTACTCTCCTTATGGAAGGGCCTGATGGTCTTCTGGAAACGGAGGCCTATGTCGACACCGGCGCCAGCATCTCGATTTTTCAAACCACAACCGCTCACGATTTGGGCATAGATTATTCTAAAGGAAAAGTCAGTTATACTATGGTTGGGAATGGCAGCTTTATTCCCTTTTATGTACATACCATTCCCATAAAAATCGGCAATGTCAGATTTCCCGCCCGCATCGGTTTTTCGCCATCCCTGGGAGCGGATTTCAATCTCCTCGGACAAAAGGATATTTTCGACCGCTTCATCGTCAACTTCGACAGGCGCAAGAGAATCGTATCTTTCCAACCTTATTAATCTGGCGTTGGCGCCGAGGCCGAAGGTGGCGCGCAATAATTCCCGCAGGCGTTCCATCTTCCCTCTTCCTTCTTCCCTCTTCTCTCTTCCAGCCGCCGGGCTGAAATCTTCCGGGCCAAGATACGTTAATCCCAAAGGAATAGATATCTTCGTCGCTTTACCATACGCCGCTGCCACCGCAACCGTAGACAGCAGGGCGGATTTAACGCAAGCATCCAAATGTCCACCAACAAGCACTATATTTTCAACAACGTGGTCATCGCTGAAAAAGACATGTTCGTTCTGCCGCTCTATGGATAAACCAAGCCCCTTCAAGTTCTCTTCGAGATCATCTACAGATTGAGCCCATGCTTCCGGCAAGGCTATGCGCACCACTTTAATATTCCCTCCCACCGGCGAGGAGGCGGGAGGGCTGTCTATCCCTTCAATTAATTTCCCCATCCAAATATAAATAATGGCGGCTTGTTTTAACCTATCAACAATGATTGGATTTTTTCTGATATCAAGATTAGCCTTCTTAACAACATCATTGATGAGCCCATCCAGCTCATTTTCATCAACACTTAAGTCGACGGCAAATCTCGCAACAGCGTTTTTGCTCCAGCTCGTATCGAACCAACTATAGCCTTTATTCTTTATATCTTCCCTAACCTGATCCAAACTATATACAATATTTCTTTCGGATTCATCGCCTATGATGGCCGTGATGTTATCAAATCTTACATTTCCTGCCTGATCTTCAAGTCCGTGCCCCATCATATTCCAGACGGCCCAGCCAATTCCCCATTGAACCGATTTCACCGTTTTAAAGTCATAAATCATAAACCCGATCTGATGAAAATACTTGCCGGGGAGAATACCTTCTTTTAATATGCTTTCCACATTTTCCCTGGGAGTGTTATGAATAACCGTCCAATTCCCGAGGACTTTTGCCCTCTCAACAAGAGCTTTATATCGTTCTTCAAGCATGTCGCTCCACATCAGCATAGACCCATAATGAGTATCATTGAGGTATTCAATATTGTCTGCCTTACCAATGATCTCTTTTAAAAACAACGGGACTTCATTGATCATTTCCGCATCCCAGCTACCACCCCCCACCATATGCTCCAGACACCTCTGCTGTTCTTCAGGAACGCGGGTCATCTGGAAAACATCCGCCCACATGGTAAAGGCGGCCAGGGGATTGCGGATGTCGTAAATATTAATCTCCCCGCCGTGGGAAATCGTCAGTTCCAGCACCGGCTCCATCTCTCTTAAGTTGTCCAGATACACGCGGACCCCGGCGGCAATCTTTTGCGCTGACCGTAATCTCCTGATCTGTTTCCCGGCATCCATCCTGTCAAAATGAGAAAGGACGCGTTCTGACCGGACGATGTAACGCTCTAAGTCCCTGGCCGTCTGGTGTGCCGCTTTTCTCAAAGCCTCTTTGCGCCCTTCGTCGAGAGGTACGGATTCCGTGTTTCCCTCCACCGGGCTGGAGGAAGTTGAGTTTATCGAGTTATTGAATCCATTGGGTTCTGGATTGATCGGAGAATTTGCCCCTGAATCAGAATCGTCTCTATTGCGTCTATTATGTTCTTCAATCTCTTCCCGGCTTTCCTTGCTTTTCTTTGCTGCATCCTCCCAATATCTTCCCACCCAATCTTTTCCTTTTAGTTTTATTAATTCATCGATAATGAGTGCCGTATTGTCTAAAGGATATAATTCATCCGTCCGTACTAATGTGAAGAATAAGATCTTTATCTTATCCTCATAACCTCTTTTCTCTAATTCCTCTACAATATTGCCAGCTAAACTTGCATCATAGTAGGCCAAATCTATCAATACAGTACCTGTCGTCGTCATAAATCCCGGCTTATCCACTATCAACTGAAAGGCCTCTTCAAAGCTGTGGTGAAATAAACTGGCCGTGCTATCCGGGAACCTATACGTTAACCCATCCAAGTTAATTCCAAACGGTCCTCGTTCCAAGGGCTCAACCGGCGTCTCTTTAAGTTTATTCAAAATACTCTGCGGATTATTGAAAGACTCCGCAGCGTATCCCTCCAAAGCTTCATCGTATGCCTTCCGATATGCTCCGCCATATCCCCACGCCATTTCCGGGGTAACCGTTCCTTCATAAAGCATATTCTCTTTCCCTAAAATCATGACTATTTCCCGGGCATCAAATTCTTTGCCAGGATTATTCCAGGTCTCGATATGCGTTATCCGGTTGCCTTCAAAATAAACAACCGTGTTGTCGTGCTGGTTTTTGATCTCGCGGATGATTGGATCGAGCCTGTCATCTAGGGCGAAGGCGTGATTGGCTAAAATCAATACTATCAATGCTGCGCTCAAAATCGGCGGGGCATGGGGCCAGACAGCGCTTAATAACTGCCGCAGACGTCTCTTGACCTCGCGGCCCGCGCGCTCAAGCGGCGAAGAACCGCTCTCCCCGCCGCTGAGATTGATGATGACAAGCGCGGCCTTGAGGACGTTGGACTGTTCTGTCTCCCCGGCTGCGGCCCGGCGGGAAGGATTGATGGAATACATGGACGCCAGGAGCCCCTCGGCCTTTCTTAAAAAGTTGATCGGGCTGGAGGAAACGCCCGCGTCTTTTCCATTAAATGTTTTACCGTTAAGCGCGGAAATGTGATCGAGGATTTCCTGGGCGACGACTCTTACGGGAACGTCTTCAAAATTCTCCAGATCATAAGTCTGGATGACCTTGGCATTGGGATATTTTCCAGAAAACTCATCTCCACTTCTTCTCGTAAAGCTGTCCTCTTCCTTGATTTCTTCCGTGGAAATCCTTAACTTGCCCGCCCTGATATCAACTGGTGCCGCAAACATAACATTGATAACGCCTTCCTCTTCGATGGGCTCCGTGGCGATAATCGCGACGCCGTTATATCTGCCCGAGGCCGACATCTGCGACGCCAGGGTTTTAAGAAACGCGTTCGTGGCCATTTTAACCGACGGATAAGCGGCAACCGTATGCATCCATTTTTTGTTCGAAAAGTTTTTATCAACCGTTTCTCTGATCTTGTCGCGCAGCGTACGGCCCTCTTCGTCCGGCCTTTGCGTATCCAGGCCGTCTATCTTGACAGGATCATGAGAAGAATAAACGATGCGGCCATTTTCCAGAAATTCTCCAAAATACCTCCCTACGGCCGCCTCATCGCTCAAATCAATTCCCAGCGTCTTTTTTTCCTCAAGCAGTTTATAAAATATCGCCTTGACCAAAAATCCGCTGTTGATTGTATACAGGCCCAGCCAATCGGCCATAAGCCTCAAGATCGGCCTTCGGCCGGAACCACCCAGTCCGCTTCCGACAAGAGTGATGGGTTTCTCTAATCGGGGGCCGTTGATTGTCTCCAGATCAGCCTCCACGGGAAGAATGACTGTAAAGGTGGTTCCTTCCCCCGGCTTGCTCTCAACGCTCATTTTACCGCCGACCGCATCGACAGCGTCTTTCAGAGTAAATAATCCGTAACCTGTGCCCGCGGTCCTGTCCGTCGCCTCGGTTACTCCCGGCAGAAAGATGGTTGCGAGATATTCCGGGGACATCCCTTTACCATTATCGATAACATTGACAAGGAGTTCCCTCCTTGCTGTCAAATCCGCACCCACGGTGATCTTAGTACCTTGACTGTGCTTGGCGGCATTAATGACAAACTCTTTGAGCAGCATCCTCAGTAAAGACAGACCAGTTGAGATCGGAGGCAGATCACGAATCTTCTCTGCAAATTTGATCTCTAAATCAATCTTCTTTATCCGAAGGGCTTCCGTAATGAACCGATCCCCGCTGATAACCCTCTCTATGGTTTCGTTGATCTTGCCGACTTCCATAGACCGGCCGGCCCAGTTCAAGGCACTGCGCATTGTCCTGACGGCATCCTCCGCCTTGCTTGTCATAATTGCCAGGGCCTCACTCATCCATAGGCCGGTTTCGCCCTCCTGCATAACCTGTATGCCTTTGAGTAACTGGGTGTACCTGATAAGATAAGGGATAAATTTTTCAAAAGCCTTGAGGACATCCAGGATCTCCAACTTGCCTTCAAAATAATAGTCCCACGACAGCCGCTGCACAGCGCTGATAATCGAATAGTACTTCTTGACCGTCTTGATATCCTCCCTGCTCATTTGTAATAACCCTTGATCAAACCGCTTTCTGATCCTCTCGGCCTTTCCCATCGGCCTGGCCACGTCATTTTTCAAATCATGAGCAAGCCCCGCCAAGACGACATCCTGCATAACCGGAAGCTCGATGGTAAATTCCGTCCTGAACCAGCCATCCTCATCAAGAGGTTTCTGAGTATCACTCCAAACGCTTATATTGCCGCCCAAGAGAGTGACGATCTTTTGGGCCCGGGAAAGCGTCATGGTGCCGACGAAGATATAAGGAATATCCTTGGGGGCTATGCCGTTGCCGTTATCCCTGATGACGATCTTTACTGTTTTTTTCTGACGGACAAAATCGACGTCCACCCTGCTCGCCTGCGCGTCCTTCGCGTTCTTAAGCATATTGATAAAAATATCCTTGAATCCCCTGGCCATGCTGACAAGGGAAGGCGTCTCAAGAAACGTATAATTAACCGGCAAATCCTCTGCCGAAGCGCGGCGCAGCGCCTCCACCCGTCTCATAAATTCATTGATTTCCACCTTCATCGGCTGAAGCTGTTCAATGTGATGATTGAACCCTCCCTCTTCCACCGGGCTGGAGGCCCCTGTTTGTCTTTTTTCCAATTGCGCCGCCAGTTCATCGACAAACTCAGTAAATAACCTGTTTTTCTTATACCAGCTAAACTCTTTGTCCTGCTGAATCCTCTTAATCCAATCCAGCACCTCTTCCCGACCATTGATACCATCCAACAACCCGTCAATATAACGAAGATAATCTCCGTTACGCATATGACCTATAAGGCCGTCCCATATTTCATTTTCTGCTGCGCGCTTTACCTCCACAAAAGATTTCAATCCACCGACAGACTTTGTAACCCATCCCTGGCCGCCCTTAATGCCCGCTGTACCGGCTACCGCAAAAGCAAAATCCCTCGCTCCGTTACGTCCCTCGATCAACACATCTCGAATCTCCGTATTTGTCAAGCCGGCTACAAAGACCTCAATGACCCCGCGCATCTGTTCCCGCCAACGCGCCAATTGCGTTAAATTCCCGTTCCATTTCATTAAATAGGCCGCTACCGTATTGTATCCGTTAACGACCAGCGCCAGTTTTGCCGAATGGACAGTGCCACGGTAAAAGTCCTCGGGCTGGTCAATAGCTTGCGCCAGCTTCGCTTTTATTACTTCATAGTAGGCGTCTTCCACATCTTCGATAATTTCAGTCTCGCCGCGATCATGCCTTCTTGATCTCATCACATTGATCTCTGCGATCAAAACGTCTTTTGGAACATTCGGTATGACCAAATTAATTCCCTCAATATTGGCTTCCGC
>CAYIQK010000070.1:0-4370 GCA_964365515.1 uncultured Planctomycetales bacterium
TGCGGCTCGCTCTGCAGAATATGGAGAAAATGGATGATACCGGCAAAGTCGCTCTCAATGGTGAGACTGACCGAAAACCGGTTGAAGAATTCCCCCCTCTTGACCCCTTCGGGTTTCAGGTTGGCAATACGCAAGTTCAGATCATTGGCCGCCCGTTCGATTTCCTCCAGGGTGAGGGAGACCAGCTGTTCATTGCCTTTGTCCTGCTTGAACCGCTGAAGATAAAATTGATACTGGTTCTTCAACGCCCCGGCCTTGCGGATCAAACGCAGATTCTCATTGAGCCGTCTTTGCTGAGCGTCGATTTTCTCATCCATCACAGCCATCTGATCTTTCAGCGGGCTAACCGCGCCGTGATAACCCGCGTAGACAATGGCGAGGACCACACAGACCCTCAGAATATTTTTCTCCCGTTTCGTCAAATGCCGCGGAGGTTTCATCGCCTTGGACTCCTTTGCTTCAAAGTGGAATCACCGGCCGGCCCCTGCGAGAGGGCGGACAGCCGCAGAGTGATTTTGAAATCCGTAACTTCCATGTTAAAAATCTTTCGCTTGCTCGCGTACTCCAAGTTCACGTCCGTAAACATCGGGGACTTGACTAACCCCGACTGAAAACCATTGACGCTCCCGCTCAACTGGGCATATCCCTGGATATCCAAACCCGCCTCCCTGTCGAACTGCAGCAGACGGAAGGAGACATCCGGCGGCATCAAGGCGTTCAACTCCTGGACCAGATCGGCGATAAAAACACGCATTCTCAATTCTTCATCGAAAACTTGGATAAACATCATCCTCTGCTTGGCTTCCTCAAGGGAGCGTTCCATCTCTTGGGCCGCACGTTCCGTCTCCAGCAAACGGCTTCTCTTGTGATGGATCCCAATCCAGGGAATCAACATCACCGAGATCACGGTCAGCACCAAAAAAACGGCCAATTTGACCTGTTGGATTTTCCTGAATTTCGTTCTCTTGACTTCGTGAACCTCCTGCGGAAGAAAGTTGACCGCCTTTCTGGAATCCGCCAGCAAGAGCCCCAGTCCGACGGCCAATGAAAGGCCTGGATGATCTTTCAAAGCTGCAGGGTTCATCCTTCTCTGGCACAAAATGCCCTCCAAAGGCGAAAAGACAGCCGCGGGAATTTGGGTTTCTTTTTCCAGCTGTTCTTTCAAAAGAAGCGCCCGCGGGTGGGTGGACAGGATGATCATCTTGGCCACATCCGGGCCCATGGCTTCACCGCGATAATTCTTCAGACTCAGTTCAATCTGGTTCAATAGCGCCGGGGCCTCATCGCCGCCCAAATCCCTGGCCCCGTGAGGAATGCTTCGCGAAAAAAACAGCTTTCCCTCGTGGCAGAAACAGATCTCGCAGTGGGCGGCATCCACGTTGATCACAAGGACAGCCCCTGCCGCGGCGATCTCTTTGCATTTCTTCTGGTGATCCAACCATCCCAGCAACCCCATCGAACTCAAAAGAAAACTCTCCGCGCTCATGCCGGCGTCTTTCAACAATTTCAAATAACGCCCGCTCACCTGTTTATGAACAATCGTCACCAGCACACGCGCGTAGCCGGAGTCCTCTTTCTCCAAAAGCTCATGCTCACAGATAACGTCTTCGACAGGGTAAGGGATCTGATTGACCAGCTGAAGAGTGATCATTTTTTTGATTTCCGCTTCGTGATGGGAAGGAAGACGCATCTGCCTCAACATCGCAAAACGCCGCGGGATAGCGACGGTCAGATTCTCCGGATGGATCTCTTTGAAAATTTTGATCTTTTTGAGAATCCCGACAATGGTCTCATCCGTGGGATCCGTGACCGGCCGGATCTCGCAGGCACACAGAACGCGTTTACCCCCAATGGTCTTGGCCTGTAACAGCTTGACGTGGGTATCGGTGATCTCGATGGCGCTCAAAACATCTTTTTTCATAACAATTCCTTGAGGAAGCTCAATAATCCCGATGCCAGTAATGGATGGACAAATCATCGCGGCTGACGATGGCATCGATCTGTGTCCGGACATCCCTGTTTTGTTCCACGCCGTGAGACTGAATATGGATATAATCCGACCTTCGGGTCTGAAACTGGCTCACCATCAGAAACAAAACCGTTTCCTTGGCATTCAACGCCATAGGATTCAAGTCGATCAACCTGTCGTCCGCGGTGGACTCCTCGCCGTCTTCCCCGCGGCGGTACTCCAGCATCTTCCTGACCAAGGAGTCCGCGTCGGAACTTTCCGTGTTCGTCGGAGATCCGCTGAATGCGCCGGCCGCGGCCCTAAGCACCTTTTCAGAGACCGTATCGAGATTGATCTTCAGGTTTCCCCTCTGAGGGAAGATGGTAACAAAATCTTTCACTTGATCAAAAATCTCCGGAGTCATGCCTTTGACCAAAAGCAATTCCTCCTTCGAATCCAAGGGACGGTTTTTACAATGATAAGGATTGTCCAATCCCATGTAATAAGCATCCTCGACGCCATATCCTTCCTTGCCGATTGTGTCATCTTCATCTTTCCAATCTAAGACCGAAAAAGCAATCGTCTGGGCGATCCCCTCATCAGACCCCAGATCGGCTAAAAGCGCGCTGAGGATCATGACATTCTCGGGAGTGAGGGCATTGACATTGATCTTGCGTTCTTCATCCCGCAATCCGTAAAAGGTCTTCGGAGCTGCCGGCGCAGCGTTTTTCTCGAAGTGCTGGACGGTGAAATAACCATCGCGCAAAGTTTGTTCTTTGAATAACTCCTCAGGGGTCTTTCCCTGGTGACTTGGGACGGCGCAATCGTAAAGCGTGTCCTGTTGATTGGATACCGGATCCCCCGAATCCTGCTGAATCTGATCGATGGCGTAGATGATCCCCGCCCAGGCGAGATACTTGGACTTTGCCTTGGCAAGGGCATATTTCACCAGGGAAAGCTCGATACTCGCGTTACGCCCCAGACTGACCGCCAAAACACTCAAGATGAGAAGAGTCCACAACACAACCAGCAAGACGGCGCCGGAGCTATTGTGTCTGAGCCGGCGCATCACGACTCCTCTTTTCCCAAAGAGCCATGAGGGATCAAAATCTTCCTCTCCATGGTGACAGCCGTATCGCTTTGTTCCGACGGAAGAAATTCCATCTCCAGGCGCACCGCCAAGGGAAGATGGCCATTGTGCCATTCGTTCTTCCAGAGGTAACTTTGGGTCTTCACATCCTCCAGATAGCCGAACGAAAATTTGAGACCCTTCTCTTTCACATCCCCGGCGATGACCTCCGTCATCTGAGGCGGCGCCGCATTCAGATAATCAACGAAATCCGTTTCTTCCCTAACAAGGTCATAGGCTCTGAGGCCCTTCTCATTTTGAATCACCATGTCAACGTTCTGTTTAGAAACGCCTCCAATGATGACCTTGTGAATCTTCCCCGCCGGCTTAGGAATCAAATGATAACTCACGACCTTCAACCCCTCAGGCGAGGCCGCGAGGAATGTGACCCTTTCTTCCCCGCCTTCAAAGGCCCGTCGATCGGGATAAGAATTCGAGAAATCGTAAGGAAGCATATTCTCAAGCTCTCTGGAGATCAATTCAAAAGCCAAGCGGATCTGCCGGTGGCCGGCATTCCCCCTCTCAAACCTGTGACTGAGTTTCACCCCGGCCCAGAAGGTGCCATAAACGCATGCCATCACGACGCAAGAAATCCCCAGCCCCAGAAGGAGCTCAATTAAAGTGAAGCCCCCTACTGAAATTTTGTCCAGGCGGCATCTCATGAGGCCCCCGGCAGGTACGTTTGGAAGGCAACCCTGTTTTGCCGTTTTCCGCTTTTCCATGTGAGAACCGCGTCAACTTCATGCAGGCGCCGCTCATTTTTTTCCCCCGCAGGTTTCACGTCAAGGAAATACCAATATCTGTCATAGGGTCGCGGGATCTGCTCTTCTTTTTTCAGACCGGTCTCGACAAATCCTTTTTCAAACAGATCAAACATTTTGTTCTCCAGGATCATGAGAGCCGTTGTGTGATCCCCGGCGAAGGCACTGGATCTCAACGCGGAGGTCATCGACTGAATGATCAAGGTCAGACTCACGGACAGGATCACGACCGACAAGAGAACCTCGACAAGAAAGAAACCCTTTTCACTGCGTCTGCTGTTCGATGATGCGCACATAACCTCTTTGCTCCTTTGTTGAAACAGTCAGGCATTGCGTATCGCGGCAGACCTCCAGGGATTGCCTGTCGATGTTTCCATCCGGCCAGAAAAGAACATAGGGGCCCTCTGCCTGAACCTTGATATCCTCGAGGATTTGGAAATCCCTCCCCAGGCGGCCGGAAAAACGCTCAAAATCCCCGGCGCGGGCATCCCCCTCGGTCTTCTGTGCCAAAAAATAACTTGTCAAATCAGCG
>CAYIQK010000070.1:4470-7253 GCA_964365515.1 uncultured Planctomycetales bacterium
CCTCCCCCACGGATCCACGGGAATCTTTTTTTTCTTCAAATAAGGGCCGTTCCAATTGTCAGGGGCAGGAGACGTGGATGGTTTTTGGATCAACGCCCCAAATCCCTGTTCAGTTGTCGGATACCGGCCGTTGTCCAACTCGTAGAGATCCAGGGCGGCCGTCAGATTGGCCTCAATATCCGCGCGCGCCGCCGCACTGCGCGCCTGCTGACCGCGTCCGGCAATGTTGGGGATGACCATCGCGGCGAGGATACCGATGATAATCACAACCAGCATCATCTCAATCATGGTAAAACCTGTTTTATTTCTAAAAATCATCGAGGCCTCCTTCATGAGTCTGTACGAATGAACCCCTGCTGCTTCGCTTTGCGAAGCAAAGCGGCAGGGGTAAATTCCGGCAGCAACTTATGTTCACTATTGTTCCATAAGTTGCGCCGTCATTTATTGTACCAGCAAATTCATCTGAAAAATCGGCAGCAGCATCGCGATCACGGCAAACCCGACGATGGAGACAATCACAACTAAGACCAAAGGCCCCAGCAAAGAGAGCATGGTCTTGACAATCTCATCGGTCTGCCGCTCGAAGACGTCCGCCACTTTATAAAGCCCCCGCTCCAGACGTCCGGATTCCTCGCCCACCAAGACCATATTGACGACCATCTCCGGGAAAAAAGCGCTTCTCTCAAAAGCGGCCTTGAGCGTTGAACCCTCGCTGACTGCCTGTGAAATCCTTTGAACTTCACTTTGCAAAACCTTGTTGTTCATCGTCGGATGGACGGCGTTCAAGGCGGAGGTGATCGTCACGCCACTTTCCAACAATGTCCCCAATGTCCGCGCGAAATGTCCGACCTCAACGATCGTGATGAAATCCTTCAAAAAAGGAATCCGCAGTTTGAAGACGTCAAACCACAGGCGTCCTTTCTCGGAGTTCACCCACCGCCGCCCATACATCCCAGCGCCCGCGGCCGCACCCAAGACAATCCACCCATAAGCCATGAAAAATCCGCTCGTATTCATCAATATGACCGTCGGCAAAGGCATCCTCTGATCCAAGTCATCAAACATGACGGAGAGCCGCGGGATAACGAATGTGAGCAAAACAAAAACCGTACCAAACCCCACCATCAGGATCAAGAGAGGATAAGCCAGACTGGATTTGATCTTACCGCGCGTTTCCTGATCCTTTTCCATGTGATCGGCGAGGCGGTTCAAAATCTTTTCCATCTGTCCACTCGCCTCCGCGGCCCTGACCATCGAGACATAAAAAGGAGGAAACACCTGCGGATAATGCGCCAACGCGTCGGAGAAAGAACTGCCGTCCGTCACGAGCTGATCAATCCCTTCCACAACACCCTTGAAATCCGAGTCCTTCAGCTGATGGGAGACCACCTGCAAAGCCCTCAGAATCGGGACAGCCGCCTCCGCGAGATCGCTCATCTGCCGCGTGAAAACGACAACCGATTTGAGACGGATCCCCCCGCGCAGTCTCAAAAACGGTTTCACGCTTTTGCGCCCGACATCACCAGGCCTGCGGATTTCCAGGGCAACATCGATGGGGGTCAACCCCAATTGAACGATCCGACTGACGGCGCCGTCAAGATGATGGGACTCAACGGTCCCGCTGACGACACGATGCGGACCCTCCTTAGCCGTATATTTGAATAGGGGCATACCCGCTCTCACTCCTGTTGGGTCACGCGAATCACTTCCTGAAGCGTCGTACCGCCTTTTTTGACCTTTTCCCATCCGGCCTGCCGAAGGGTCTTCATCCCGTACCCGACGGCCTTTTCCTTGATCTGCGCGGCGGTGCCCCGCTCCATGATCAGCCGGCGGATCCCCTCATTCATGACGAGAAATTCATAAATGGCCTCCCGGCCGCTGAACCCCGTGAAATGACAGGCCCCGCATCCCTTGCTTTCATAGATCACCGCCCCGGCGGCTTCCATCTCGAGACCCGCCCGGAAATCTTTGATCATCGCGGGAGTCAAACTCACGGGATGTTTGCACTTCGGGCACAGAATCCGCACGAGTCGTTGAGCGATAAAACCCTCCACGGTGCTGGTGATGAGGTAAGGCTCAACGCCCATATCCATCAGTCTCGTCACGCCGCTGGCGGCGTCATTGGTGTGAAGCGTCGAAAAAATGAGATGACCGGTCAAGGCCACCTGGATGGCGATCTCGGCCGTTTCCATATCGCGGACCTCCCCGACCATCATCATATCCGGATCGTGCCGGAGCATGGAACGCAGGCCCCGCGCGAAGGTGAGACCAATCTGAGGATTGATCTGCACCTGGGTGATGCCTTTCAATTGATACTCGACGGGATCTTCGATCGTGATGATCTTTTGATCCTCGGTGTTCAGCCGCGCCAGACACGCATAAAGGGTGGTTGTCTTACCGCTGCCGGTCGGTCCCGTGAGAAAAAGAATGCCGTGCGGCCGGCGAATCAGACCTTCCAAAATATCCTGCTCCTGCGCGGTGAGCCCCAGTTCATTGAAGTCATAAAGTCTGGCGGTATTGAGAAGCCTCAAAACAACGCCCTCACCGTAGGGCGTGGGCAGAAACGACACCCTCAAATCCAGATCGATCTCACCCACCCGCACCTTGAACCGGCCGTCCTGCGGCATTCTCTTTTCGGCAATGTTCAAGTTGGACAAGATCTTGATGCGGGAGTTGATGGTATCCTTGAAATGTTTGATGTTCGCCGGCACCTTGGCATCGTAGAGCACACCGTCGATGCGGTAACGCACCTGCAATTGATCTTCAAACGGTTCGATGTGGAT
>CAYIQK010000071.1:0-2925 GCA_964365515.1 uncultured Planctomycetales bacterium
TTTTTTGGCGTTTTCATGGTTCGCGGGCTTTTGCCGTGGTTTATCGTGTGGATGGCCAATCCGTCCATCGGGCCGTGGGGAGCGTTAACGGCAAGTTTCAGTAACGATCCCAAGATCCAGCAGACGCTGGAAGAATCCTCACCGCCGCTTCTGCTCGGCGGCGGAGTGTTTTTGATATTTTTATTTTTTCATTGGCTGTTCCTGGAGCCTAAAGAATTCGGCCTGCACGTTGAGCGCTTTTTCACCAGGCAGGGCGCATGGTTCTTCGCGCTCGTTTCCATCATTTTAAGCGTGGTCATCTGGCTGGCGCTTAAAGTAAATTCTATGATGGCTTTCGCCGCCTCCATCGGTTCGAGCGCTTTTTTCATCACCCATGGCTTTAAGGAGCACGCCGCCAGGGTCGAAGTCGAGCTGAAAAGCCAACACCGGTTATCCGATATCAGCAAACTCATGTATCTGGAAATCCTGGACGCGACGTTTTCCATCGACGGGGTTATCGGGGCGTTTGCCTTCACCATGTCGGTGCCGATCATCATCCTGGGCAACGGCTTAGGCGCCTTGGTCGTCCGGCAACTGACGATCAAAGGTGTCGATAAAATCAAAAATTATCCGTATTTGAAAAATGGGGCCATGTATTCGATCTTCTTTTTAGGGATGATCATGATTCTGGAGAGTTTCGGGGCGCACGTGCCGCATTACGCGGCCCCCCTCATCACGTTTGCGGTCATCGGTTTTTTCTGGAAGAAATCTTTGAAATATGCAAAGACAACGCGTGTTCCGTCTGATGAAACATGATAGAATGGGAATCGAACTGATGGGGGAGGGAACATGAAACGCATAGGGTTGACGGCCGGCAAGATCGCCAAAGGGAATCTGGCCATTTATAATTTGTGCGTTATTTTGATTTCATTCATATTCTCATTTTTTGTTTTTATCACGGCCGGCGCCACGGTTGTCTTCGCGCTGATCATCATCGGTTATGCCGGCACCGAGATCATGGGGCTGGAGTTTGAAAAGAATTGGTCTTTTGTCCGGACGGTGTGCATGGTCTCTTTGACGGCCATCGTCGCTTTGTTCAACATCTTCGCCATTATGGCCAATATCCGGTTTTCGAAGAAAAAATTGTTGTCCACTTAGAGAGGAAGATGATATGAAGGAAGAGGCTGTAGATGTGAACGAATTTTTAGAGAGAGTGCAGAATGATAAGGATCTCTTATTGGAATTGCTCGATATTTTCTCGGAAGATTTCCGCGAAAAAAGAAGGCAAATGGAAACGGCCGTCAAGCAGAATGACTGCGACGGCATCAAACGGCTCACCCACGCGCTCAAAGGTTCCTCGGGGAATATCTCGGCCAAGCCTCTGCGGGACACGTTTCTTAAGCTGGAGGACATGGGCAGGAATAAGAACTTGAGCGGTGCCGAGAACATTCTGGCTGATATGGATAAAAAATTTGAAGAATTGACGGCCCGCATAACGACGCTCAAAGACGAGCTCAAGTGAGTGCGCCCCTTCCCTAGACAATTCGCTTCTTTTCAGACGGTCTTTTTTCTGTCCTTTTTTGGCCTTTTAGCTTACGGCCAGACTTTGTCTCACCCTTTTGTTCATGATGATATTGTCTTTATCCGTCAGAATCCGAACATCGGTGATTTCGATTTCAAAGAGATTCTCCTGAAGACATCTGTTCCCTCGCAATCTTCTCCCATCATCAACACCTATTACCGTCCTTTGCTGGAGGTTTTTTATCGTATCCAATATCGCTTGTTTCATTTCAATCCGGCCGGTTATCATCTCTTCAATGTGATGGTTCATATTTTCAACAGCTTCCTCATTTATTGTTTAGTGGGGCGGATCCTCCCGCCTACGGATTCACTGCGGCACCCGCCGCAAGGCAAGGAAGGTTTTGGGATAGATTCTGGTTTCAGCGAGGGATTCGCTTTCGCGGCCGCGATTTTGTTTCTTCTTCACCCTATCCAGAGTGAGGCGGTCGCCTGCATTTCGGGGATTTCCAATCTGTTGTTTGCTTTGTTTGTCTTTTTGAGCCTTTATTTTTATCTGGTCTGTGCTGACCGCCGCCGGATTGGTTATTACGCCCTTTCGCTCGTTTTTTTTCTGACGGCGCTATTTGCCAAAGAACAGGCCATGATTTTGCCGTTTCTTGTTTTGTTGTTTGAACTGTGTTTTCCCCGCATCCCGACGGCCGGCAAGTTTTCCGGACTTTTGCGGATCGGCGGTTATTTTCTGATCTTGGCGGGATATTTGATGTTGAGGACAACCCTTCTGGGGGAGGGCGCCTTGCCGTCTCTGACATTAGACCACGAGTTGGCATTGCGCCTTTTATCCATCCCGCGGACGCTTCTCACGTATCTAGGGCTTATCTTTTTTCCATATCATCTGCACTACTATCGAAGCGTTGATATCTTAGAGCCGTTCGGTCTCCCTTGGGCGTTGGCGGGGTTGGTGTTAGCCGGCATTGTCGGGCTGATCTGGCGGGCTCCCTTGCCGCATAAAAGCTTTTTGATCTTCGGCGCCGCGTGGTTTTTGATTTCCCTTCTTCCGGTCTTGAACATCATCCCGCTGGTGAATGAGTATTCTTGGATATTGACGGCGGAACATTTCCTTTATGTCCCTTTGGCCGGAGGCATTTTGTTTGTATTGGGCTGTGGGTCTTGGGGGCTGAGCCGGCTCCCCTTCGGGGGAGGGGATGAGCGAAAAAGAAGGCGGGTGGGGATTTTCATTTTGGCGACGATCAGCCTGATTTGTTTGATGGCCACCGTCCGGCAAAACACCCATTGGTCGAGTGAGATTTCTTTGTTCGAGCTCAGTGCCCGCTTTGAGGGAAAGCTCGGACGGGTTCATATCCTGCTGGGTCGAGCCTATTATCAGGCAGGGCGGATTCAGGAATCGGTGCGGGAGTACACGAAGGC
>CAYIQK010000071.1:3025-7239 GCA_964365515.1 uncultured Planctomycetales bacterium
CTCACTGTCATCTTAGGTCTTGTTTTCGTTGCGATCCTTTTGCTCATTGTTGTTTTCATGCCGGGCGAGAAAAAGGGGAAAAGGAAGAAAAATAAACAGCCCCCGCAGGAGCCGCAGGTTTCCGCGCCGGATCCAGAGGCGCAGAAGACCATCGAGAAGCTCCAGAGGCATGTCCAGTCGCTTCACCATCAGATCGCTGACTTCCAAAAGAAAGAAAAGGATATGGAACGCCGGATGGCTGTCGAACAGCTGAAGGTCAAAAAGCTGGAGGAGAAGCTGTCCCAGGAGCGGGAATGGCAGGCGAAGGATCAGACGACGCTGGATAAAAAAGGTGCCGAGTTTCAGCGGCTCAAGGAAGAGTTGTCCGCGGTTCAGGAGAATTCCAGCCGTGAACACGCGGAGAATCTAAGACAGAAACAGGATATCCAGCAGCTCAAATACGAGATGGGGACTCTTCAGGAACATCGCCGGGGGGTTGAGTCGGAAAACATGCAGTTGAAGGCCAGGATCGAAGGTCAGCGAAGGGAAATCGTTGATCTTAAGAAAGACAACATCGAGTTCAAAAAAGAAAAAGAGGATACCGCTTGGGTGGCGAAATCCGATTACGATCGGCTTGAGATCCTTTTGAGGGAAAAGGACAAACAGCTTCAGCGCCTTCAAAGAGAATCCGAGAAGTAATCCGATCCATGCCGCCGTTGCCCGTTGAATCGTTTGAGGAGAGGATGGTTTTCGTGTATAATCTTCGTGGTCAAGCGCGCCGCAAGGCGAATTGCTGAATCAATTGTAGGATCATGTTCAGTCAGGAGGAAAGGATCATATGTTAAATAAGAAAATGGAAACAGCCTTAAATCAGCAGATCATCAAGGAATTTTATGCGTCGAGTTCATATCTGTCCATGGCCAGTTGGGCCGAGACAAAGAGCTTGCGGGGATGCGCTTCTTTTTTCAACGCTCAATCCCAGGAAGAGCGCGGGCATATGCAAAAATTGGTCCAGTACATCAACCAAAGCGGCGGTCACGCTTTGGTGCCGGCTGTCCAAGAGCCGCCGGCGCAGTACAATTCTCTGGTGGAGCTTTTTGAAACTTCCTTGAAGCAGGAAACGGATGTCACTCAGGCGGTTCACAAGCTGGTTGATTTGGCGCTGACCGCTAAGGATTACGCCTCGTTTCATTTCTTGCAGTGGTACGTGGGTGAACAGCATGAGGAAGAGAATCTCTTCCGCACCATTTTGGATCTCATCAAGATGGGCGGTGCGGATGGGAAAAATCTTCTGCTGGTCGATCGCGAGATAGGTCAAATCCGTCAACAGAAGTGAAACGGCAAGTTTGTGAAAAGAGGTCAGGCCGCAAAATCTGCGGCTTGACCTTTTTTCATCCGTTTTATTGTGGGGAAGATGCCCATCAATTCCATTTTTGCCAGACGAACCGATTGGCCGCTGTCGTCTAACCGCATCACGGTTGCGATGGAAGATTTGCGCCGAAACGGCGCCGCTATTTTGGATCTCACGGAATCCAACCCGACGCGCTGTGGATTCGTTTTTCCCGAGGAGATGATCCTCAAGTCTCTGGGCAATGAGGATAATCTCCGTTATGAACCTTTGCCGCAGGGATCGGCAAAGGCGCGGGAGGCCGTCAGCGGTTATTACAGGGCCAAGGGGTTTGATGTCCCGGCTGAAAACATCATTTTGACATCGAGCACTTCCGAGGCGTACTCTCATTTGTTCCGGTTGTTGGTCAACGCCGGGGAGCGTGTCCTTTTCCCGAGGCCGAGCTATCCGCTTTTTCAATTCTTGGGCGATCTCAATGATGTTCATCTGGATTTTTATACTTTGACTTATACGGATCGCTGGGGCATGGATTTTGATCAGATCCGAAGAAACATTCAGTCCGATACCAGGGCGCTTGTCCTGGTCAATCCCAATAATCCGACGGGTTCGTTTGTCGCGAAAAAAGAAAAGGAATCGTTGAACTCTCTTTGCTGCGAGAAAAACCTTCCCATGATCTGCGACGAGGTCTTTTGGGATTTTCCCTTAGATCCGACGGCACGGGGTGTCAGCCTGGTCAATAATGGCGATGTCCTGACTTTTGTTTTGGGGGGCTTATCCAAGACGCTGGGTCTGCCGCAGATGAAGCTTTCGTGGATTATCTTGAGCGGTCCGGCGGAATCGGTGAAGACGGCGCGGGAACGGCTGGAGATCATCGCCGATACCTACCTTTCGGTGAACACGCCCGTTCAGAACGCGTTGGGGCGATGGCTGTCCTTGAAGGATCAAATCCAGGGAGAGATGAAGGCGCGCTTGAAGCGCAATCTGCGGTTTTTGAAAGAAAAGGCGCGCGGCGGCCCTTGCCGGCTTTTTGATCCTGAGGGCGGATGGTACGCGGTCTTGAAAATCCCGTCGACGTTGAGTGAAGAGGAGTGGGTCCTGCAATTTCTTCAAGAGGATCATGTCTTTGTCCATCCCGGATATTTCTTCGATTTTGAAGAAGAGACCTTTATTGTTGTGAGTCTTTTGCCGCCGGAGGAGGTGTTTCAGGCCGGCATGGATGGTGTTTTGAAAAGAATCAATCATAACAGTCGGTAAGTTATTTCAAGGAGCGCGTCATGGAAATTGGAATCGTTGGTTTGCCCAATGTCGGCAAATCGAGCCTTTTTAACGCTTTGACCGGCGCGGGGGTCGCGGCGGAGAACTTCCCATTCACCACCATTGAGCCGAATGTGGGCGTCGTTCCCCTGCCTGATGAGCGTTTGAAGCGTCTGTGTGAGGAGTTTGACAGCCAGAAGATCACGCCCGACGGCATCCGTTTTGTGGATATCGCGGGACTCGTGAAAGGGGCTAGTCAGGGAGAAGGGCTGGGAAACAAATTCCTTTCGCATATCCGCTCGGTCGATGCCATTGCCCATGTGGTCCGTTGTTTCACCGATGACAATGTGGTCAATGTCTTGAGCAGAATCGATCCCCTCGAGGCCGCCGATATCATCGAGACCGAACTGTTGCTGGCGGACCTCCAACAGGCGCAGAAGGCCTGCGAGAAATACGGCAAGCCGGCCAAGTCCGGAGATCAAGAGGCGCAGAAAAAAGTTGAGCTTTTGCAAATGGCCATCGCGGGACTTGACCAGGGGAAATCGGCCCGGACGTTGAATCTGCCCGTGGAGCTCGTCAATGAATTCCAGTTTTTGACGGCCAAACCCCTGTTGTATGTCGCCAATACCGACGAAGGCGCGCCGCCTGATACGATGCTCGCCCCTTTGAAGGAACGGGCCAAGCGGGAAAACGCCCGAGTGATCGCGCTGTGCACAAAACTGGAGGCCGAAATTCTGCAATTGCCGCCGCAGGAGCGGGCGTCTTATTATGAGGCGAGCGGGATCACGACCCCGGGTTTGGGTATCCTGGCGAAGGCGGGGCAGGAATTGCTGAGCTTGATCTGTTTTTTTACCGCCGGGCCCAAAGAGACGCGTGCCTGGCTCGTTCCCAAAGGGACAAAGGCGGTCAAGGCCGCCGGCAAGATTCATTCGGATATTGAGCGAGGGTTTATCCGCGCCGAGGTGTATAAATATGACGATCTGGTCCGTCTGGGATCTTACAGGGCTGTTCAGGAAAAAGGGCTCCTGGCCCTGGAAGGAAAGGATTACGAGGTTAAGGATGGAGACGTGGTTTATTTCCGGTTTAGTGTTTAGCGGTTGTTATAATTTCTTTAATATGATATATAATAAGCGCAAATCTTGGTTTGAGAAGAATTGAGGGTAGAGTGAGGGACGGCAATGAACAAAAGACCTGATTGGGATGAGTATTTTTTGAAACTCGCCATGCTGGCGTCCGAACGGGCGACCTGCCCGCGCATGCACTGCGGCTGTGTTTTGGTGAGGAATAAAAACGTGGTCACGACGGGCTATAACGGTTCGATCCCCGGAGACGAACATTGCGAGGAGGTTGGGTGCTTGGTCGTGGATAATCATTGCGTGCGCACCGTCCACGCCGAGATGAACGCCCTTGTTCAGGCGGCGAAGCTGGGGCATTCCGTGGAGGGGGCAACGGCGTATGTCACGAACATGCCTTGTACCACCTGCGCCAAAGCGCTCATTACCGCGGGCGTCAAGAGGGTTGTGGTCTTCTCTGATTATCACGACACGCTGGCCACCGAGTTTTTCGCGAAAGGCGGGGTTAAAATTGATAAACACGCGATGCCTTCGACGCAAATTGCTTATCACCTGAAAGA
>CAYIQK010000072.1:0-7166 GCA_964365515.1 uncultured Planctomycetales bacterium
GGTCAGATTGGTGAAAACAGCCGCTTTGAAATCGATCAGATCGACGCGGCCCTGGACGAGGCCATGCGAAGAGACCTCCATCACGCAATACCGGATCCGCCGGCTATGCAATTGAGTCAGGAAGCGGTGTATCTCGACAAAATCAGGCGTTGTGTTCGGGGAAGGGATCACGTCCTTCCCTATCCTGTAATTGACGGTCCCCATCACCCCGCAATCCTCTCCAGCTTCTTTAAGAATCGATTCCATCAGATAGGTGATGGTTGTCTTGCCGTTGGTCCCGGTGATACCGATACATCGGACCTGCGATGAAAAAGGCCCGTAAAAACGTTTGACGATCTCCCGCAGGAAAACGAAGGAATCCTCGACCTGCAAAAATAGGACGTCCTTCCCATGGCCGGCTCGCGGCCGATGCTGTCCAACGACGACACGGGCCCCCTGGTTGACCGCTTCAACGATGAACTCGGTACCGTCAAAGCGGGACCCTTTCAAGGCAACAAAAAGGCTGTCTTTCTCAACCTTTCTGGAATCACAACTGACCGATGAAATATCCATCTGGCCGGCTCGCGGATCAATCTCACCCCTATAAATATCCTTCAACAGTTCTTTCAGAAGCATTTACTCTGAACTCCCCAGATATTTCAAGGTGTTTTCAATCACTTCCTTAAAAACAGGGGCCGCGACACTACCGCCGAAATAAACCGGACGGGGTTCATCAACGACCACAACCGCAGCGACACGCGGGCGATCGGCCGGGGCAAAACCAGCGAAGGTGGCATAATACTTGCCCTCCGAGTATCTTCCATTGACCACCTTGCGGGCCGTGCCTGTCTTTCCGGCAACCGTTACCCCGTCGATCTTAGCATTCGTGCCGGTGCCGTTTTCCACCGCATAAACCAGCACATCCCTCACGCGCCTGGCCGTCTCCTCGGTGATCACCTGATCAACCATCAGCGGTTCGAAGGCCTTGATCACCTGATCCTGATTGTCTTTGATGTATTTTAACACAAATGGACGCATATAAATCCCGTTATTCGCCACGGCGCTCATCATGCCGACAATCTGCAGAGCCGTTGTGGTGACTTCATATCCGATGGGAATGGCGCCGATGCTCGTCTTGGACCAAAAAGGCGGACTCTTCAACCAACCGCTCACCTCGCCGCGCAGATCAACACCTGTCTTGGTACCGAAACGCAATTTCCGCCCATACTTATAAATCGTCCCCGGTCCCAGTTTCTGGGCTATCTTGACAACCCCAATATTGCTGGAGACACCGATAACCTGCGTGAAAGTGAGCGTCCCATGAGGACGATGATCCGTCAGGATGTTATTCGCGATTTTATACTTGCCGTTTTCACAGAAAATTTTATCGGTCTCATGAAATCCCCCGTCCTCCAAGGCCGCTGCCGTCGTGACCACCTTGAAAACGGACCCCGGTTCATAAACATAACTGATGGCCCTGTTGGTCCGGTTTTCGATACTGCTGGAAGGAAAATCCTCCAGATTATACGTCGGACGATTGGCCAATGCCAGGATAGCCCCCGTTTGGGTGTCCATGACGATGATGACCGCCGCCTTGGCATGATATTTCTGATACGCCTTCTCCAGCGCCTCCTCGGCGATGTACTGGATCGTCTCATCGATGGTGAGGACCAGATGAAAACCGTTCTTGGCAGGGATCACATCATTCTCGATCGACAATCCCCTCTGACGGGCATCCCGCAAAAGCCGTATGCGTCCCGGCTTTCCTTTCAATTCATGATCATAGAACAACTCTAAGCCCTCCAGGCCCTCATTATCCGTGCTTGCAAAACCAATCAGATGCGCCGCCAAACTCCCCCCGGGATAATAACGTTTGCTTTCCTTCCTGAATCCCAGACCGTTGATTTTCAATTGTTTGATCTTCTCGACGAGATCCGGAGGCATTTTTCTTTTGATCCAGATGAAATATTTGTCTTTATACAGACCCTGCTGAAGAGAGTGCGGATGGACATTGAGCAAACTGGAGAGATGTTTCACCGCCTCCCGTTTATCGCTCTCTGACATGATCTTGGGATTGGCAAAAAGCGAATCAATAGGGACATTGAAAGCCAAGGGACGCATTTTACGGTCATAAATGGTCCCGCGGACGGGTTCGATTTCTAAGGTGTGACGGTGCTGTTTAGCGGCCAGATCTGCCAGATGGGAAGAATGAAAGATTTGGAGGAGAATCAGATCGACGACAAAAACCAACAGACAGAGGATCAGGGCAAGAAATACGAGACTAAACCGTAAGACATATCTTCTGTGTTCCACGCATCCACTCTGACTCGGCGATCAATATCCCATCATTCTCTGTTTTTCGCTTCTGCCTGGCCCTCGAACGACAGAAGACCCAGCAGGGCGGTTGTCTTTCTCTTCGATTCAGACGCACGGCTCAAACGGATCTCGCTTGAGATTTCTGCCGGTGCCGCCATTTGCATGATGTCCTTAGGACCGGCGAACTGCATATCCGAATTCTTGGCCAACAGTTCCTTCCCAAGATGATTCGCCGAGGTCAACTTGGATATGGCATAAAATGCATTGCCGTTTTTCTCCACAAGTTCCTCAATCCGCTTTTCCCTCTTCTGCCCCTGATATGCCAAATCAATGATCTGCATCTGCAAATGGATGTAAACCAGAGCCAAAAAGGTTAAAAGAACTGTATACTTGATAAATTTAGCCAGATTCATGGGAGATCCGATCCTTTCCATATCTTCTCAATGAGGTTCCCTTTCAACCACCCGTAACCGGGCGCTTCTAGCCCTGGAGTTGCGTCCGGCCTCCTCTTCACTGGGCCGCAATGGCTTTTTAAAAACAAGCTTAACCTTTCCTGATTGGGCCAGAGCACGGAATTTGTGTTTGACGATCCTGTCCTCTAAGGAATGAAAGGCAATCACAACGATGCGTCCCTCGGCCTTCAGTAAATCCACACACTTATCGAGAAGGATGTCTAAACTCTCAAGCTCTCGATTGACGGCAATCCGCAAGGCCTGAAAGGTCCTGGTCGCCGGATGAATCCGTTGCCATGTCTTGCGAGGCGGCATGGCCTTAAGCACAATACCGCTCAGCTCTTGGGTTGTCTCGATGGGATGATGCGAACGTTGGTGGATGATATAACGGGCGATGCGATTGTGCCAACGCTCCTCTCCGTAATCCTTGAGTATGGATGAAATTTCTTTTTCCGAAAGTGAATTGACCAGATCGAAAGCCGAGATATGACTATCCTGGTCCATGCGCATATCCAGAGGTCCGTCCGTCTGAAAGCTGAATCCCCTTTGGGGATTATCCAGTTGATAGCTGGAAATCCCCAGATCCAGAAGAATACCATCCACTTCAGGGATCTCCATCCGACGCAAAATCTTGTCAATATTTCTGAAATCCTCGTGAACAAAGACACACTGCGAAAGATACGGTTTCAATCGCTCCGTCGCCATTTGCAGGGACTGGGCATCGCGGTCGATTCCTATCAGCCGGCTCTGAGGCCCCGCCGCCTGCAGGATAGCCTGGGCATGTCCTCCCAACCCCAGCGTACAATCAATGAAAACACCTCCGCCCTGAGGCCTCAAATATTCAACGACCTCCTTGCAAAGCACAGGGATATGGTCAGTCTCGGGTTCCACCATCTCTTCCCTCAGTCCTTCCTCGATTGTCATCAGACTCATCATCAAACGATGTTCCCTATCAAAGAGTCTCAGGCATGTCCTTCATGTCCCGGTAGGCGGATATGCCTGCTGAAAAACAGGGAATTTTTCTCTCCAAAACCGCGTTATCAAAGCGTGAACGGATATGACGGTATTCTTGTTCATCGTTGAGCTCATCCCACATGTCCTTCACACCATTGCGCACATAGATCCGTGTTCGATCCTGAAAGACCAGATAAAGGCGCGTCCTTCCCGTCGACTCCTCCCGGGTGGAACAAAACACGCAGTCACACTGGGGCAGATCAATCATATGCTGGAAGACCACATCATCAAATCTTCTGATGCTCATCAAGCCCTCCTTCTCCCGTTCTTCCCATTTCTCAAAGATTTAGCAAGTTTTCCGCAATCTGTTCAAAGGACTCACTCGATGTGGCGTAAAAATCCGCCCAATTCTTTCTGTCCCAAATCTCAATCCGGTTGGAGACACCGATAAGGATGGTCTCCTTTTTGATGAAAGCATAGTCTTTGAGATAAGACGGGATGATGAATCGTCCCTGCTTGTCAGGAATCACATCCACCGCGCCGGAGAAAAACATACGGTTGAAACTCCTGGTCTCCTGCTTCGTGAAGGATGCGCCTTTGAACTTCTGTTCCTGGATACGCCATTCTTCCTCGCTGAACATAAAAATACATTTGTCGAGACCACGCGTGAGAAAGAATCGTTCAATGCCGCATTCCTTGCATGTCTCCCGGAATTTGGACGGCAGTATCAGCCTTCCTTTGCGATCGATGCCGTGTTTGTATTCTCCGTAGAACATAAGCCCTCGCTAAACCATTTCCCTCCACTTTGCTCCACCACGATTCACAGTATAGGCAGCCCCCTGGGAATTGTCAACAAATAATACGCTCATTTTTGATTCACTACTTGCGATGATCCTGGGAGGGAATAGCGGAGAATCAACACCAAGGAAGACAACCAAGACATCCCGCATCCTATGGGATGCGGGATGGAAAGTTATTTGTTTTCTTTAGGATTGACCGTCGGGTGGGATCAAACGAGACTCTCAGACTTTATCCCTGCAGAAATTGTCCCGGCCTTATGAAACGGCCGAAGGATGTTCCGTACCTTGATCTGATCCTTGCGAAGCTGAACAATCAATTCAGACTCAGAGAAAAACAATTTTTCTTCACGGATCTTTTTGACAAATTCAACAATGATTTGTCTGCGGTACAGATTCCCGCTGAAGTTGAAAAGATGCGCCTCAATCGTGATGCGATCGCGGGTCTCAAACGACGGCCGCCGGCCGATATTGGCCATTCCGGGAAAAACCTTCCCATTCACAAAAATTTTAACCGCATAGACACCCGAAGGAGGGATCACCAAATCCTCTACGGAAATATTGGCCGTTGGAAACCCCAAACGTTTGCCGCGGCCGGCCCCTTTGACCACCTGCCCCATCACCGAGACAGGCCGCCCCAGGAGTCTCGCCGCCTGCGCCAATTTTCCATCAGGAATCAGTCTTCGGATCATCGAACTGCCGATTTTTTTCCCACGCCCTTTCACAGCCCTCACAACATTCACCCGAAACCCATATTTCACGCCGATCTCCTGAAAACAATCCAAATCGCCGCTTCTGTCCTGGCCGAAACGAAAATCGCCGCCGACAAAAATCTCCAGAGGTTGAAACCGCGCAAGATAATGTTGAACGAACTTTTGCGGCGTTAACCGGGCGAATCGCTTGGTGAACCGGACCACGATGCACTCCGATACCCCCAGCGCCTCGATCAGTTTCAGACGATGTGGCAGGGAAATGATATAAGAGAGATGAATTTCCGGATGAAGCACCATCAGAGGATGCGGCATGAACGTCATCACGAGGACATCGCCGTGGATCGCCTTAGCCCTGGCGATCGCCTTGCGGATCAACATCTGATGGCCGCGGTGCAGACCATCGAAGACACCGATGGCCAAAACGGCGTTTCGAAATTTCCTTTTAATCTTTCCAGCGCCGGATATGACTTTCATTGAGGTCTTCGATGTTAACGGCTTCCTCGATACCGAAAGAACCCACGCGCGTGCGTTCAATCTGGGAGATGCATGCCCCGCAGCCCAAGGTTTTTCCGATATCCTCGGCCAATTGCCGGACATACGTTCCTTTGGAGCATTCCAGGTAAAATTTCACCTCAGGCGGATGAAATCCTTCCAACTTCAGACAATCGACGCGAATTTTCCGTGCTTGACGTTTCACTTCGATGCCTTTTCTGGCCAGATGGTAAAGCTTCTTGCCATTGATTTTGACAGCGGAGACCATGGGCGGAACTTGCGCAATCTCTCCCACAAATCGCTTGAAAACTTCTTCCACGTCCGACCGCGTCACATGCGCACAGGAAGACTCTTGAATAACCTTGCCTAAGATATCCGCACTGTCCGTGGATTTTCCCAAAATCAAGGTTGCCCGGTAAGCCTTGTCCAACCCGACAAATTGAGTGAACAATTTCGTGGATTTTCCCAAAAGCATCACAAGGACACCCGTCGCCAAAGGATCCAGCGTCCCGGCATGACCAACCTGCTGGATACGAAACTTCCGGCGGACCTGCTGGACAACGTCGTGGGAGGTGATGCCGATGGGTTTATTGACAACCACAATGCCGTCAATCATGGATCCAAGCTCCGTGAATTTGTCCGATCACATCGGCCCTGGCCTGCCCCAAAGCCTTGTGGATGGTGCACCCGCTGGCTCTTTGGTGGCCGCCTCCCTGAAAATATGAAGCGATGCGGGCCACGTCCACCTGATGGACAGACCTCAGATTGACGCGTGTTTGACAGCGCGCCACCTCGGTAAAAATGGCCGCGACCTCAACGCCGTTCATCGAACGCAAAAATTTGAATATGGTATCACGGACGTCAAAATCCTCCGAAAATTTCGATACCATTGTTTTCGACAACGAAAGACACACCAGCCTGCCGTTATCAAGCAGTTCGCAACGGCCGATGAGCTTCATCAGTTTTTTCAAGTCCCCCGCTGGAACAGATTCGTAGATCCTTTGATACAAATCCGAAACAGGCAGATGAAAACGCATCAGATCACCAATGATGCGATGCGTCCGGGCAGTTGTATTTTCGAAACGGAAACAACCCGTATCCGTCATGATCCCCACATACAAATTCACAGCCAAATCCTTAGTCAACTTGCATCCGGCGTGCTTGAGAAATGTATACAGAATCTCCGCGGTCGAGGATGCCTTCGGCAAGACCAGATTCAGATCCCCGAAGAAATCATTGGTGATATGATGGTCGATGTTGATGAGTATTTTGTCGTCGGAAATAAGCTCCTTCACCTTGCCGACGCGTTCCAATTCCCCGCAGTCGACAACGACGGCCGCGTCATAAGTCAAGCTTTTCCAATCCGCGCGGCACTGGATACGGCCGGCCCCGGGAAGAAAGGCAAATCTCGCCGGAATTTTCTCCTCATTGACGATGTGGACTTTTTTGCCCAAGGCGCGCAG
>CAYIQK010000073.1:0-3505 GCA_964365515.1 uncultured Planctomycetales bacterium
ATAGCCTCCACGGCAACGATCTCCCCTTCATTGCGCATCATCGCGGCCATCTGGGTGGTCTTGCTTCCCGGCGCGGCACACATATCCAAAATAGATTCGCCCGGCTGAGGATCCAGGATCACAACCGGCAGCATGCTGGAAAGACCTTGACGATAAAGAAGTCCTTCATTGATGAAATCCATCCGTCCCAATTCCTCTCGCGGGATCCCTTCCAGAATCAGAGCATCGGACGACCACGGAACTTCCCGGAAGGCAATGTTCCGTTCTTTGAATTTTGCGATCATCTGCGGACGAGTCGTTTTAAGGGTATTGATGCGGACACTTATTGAGCTTTCCTTTTCCAACTTCAAATCTCCTTTGGAGTTCTTTGACGCTAACGGGAGATTTGAAGTTATGTTTATTGAGAGGAAGCTCAATAAAGAATCGGGGCGGGCAAAACTTTCAACGACTTGATCATAGCGTTCACGGCCTACGATTGTCTTGAGGCGTTCGAGAAAAACCGGGAAATGCTCCTTACTCATAACGCAATACCTCACCCATCACTTTTTCTATTTGACATGGACGTAATGGAGAAGGATCTCGTCTGTTCTGTGCAGACGCCGGCAGGCCTCCCGGGCGATATTGAGAATCAGCATGCCGAACAGTTCCTTGTCGGAATCAAAGATGGATAAAATGGCCGCGAGGGAAAGAACGATCAACTCGGTGTCCTCAACAGCCACCGCGCTGGCGGAATGCGGCTGGATGCCGATGGCGGCGGTCTCCCCGAAACACTTCCCCACCTCAAAGGTGATGATCTCCAGCGGCACGGTATCGACATCGGCCACAATCTTCACCTTCCCCGAATGGACGATGTAAATATGGCCGGGACTGTCTCCCTGCCGGAAGACAAATTCCCCGGTTTCGTAATAGACCCTCTGCAACTGCCGGAAAATGGTATAAAGCTGTTTGTCCGAGAGTCCGCCGAAAAGGGCGATCTTGTTCAAGATGGGAAGGACATTTTCAATGTCTAGAAGCGGATAATAAACCTTGGGTTCTGTCATCGGGATCCCTCCACACAAAAATATCACACCCAAAGGCCAAAGAGCCATCCGGAAACTATGGCAAAACCAAACCATCCCGTCACATACAGGATCGTGGCTCCTTTGCCTATGATCTTCGGCGCCATCATCATTGTCGGTACGCACGTCCCCACCGCCCCCAGAAGAAATGTCAAAGACGGCCCAGCTCCCAACCCAAGCTTCAAAAGGGCGAGCGTTAAAGGAATCTCCTCACCCTCACAGACATAAAGCGGAATCCCCACCAGCGCCGCGGCGATATAAGCGAACGCGCCTGAGGATCCGATGTAACGGGGAATCGCCCCCGCGGGAATGAAAACCGTCAGAAGACTCGCGATCAACATCCCCAACAGGAAATATTTCCCCAGATCCATTGTGATATTGGCGAAGACGCCAAGAAAATTCTTCCAAAATCCCATTCTTCGCGCCTCAATGTCCTCAGAACAAGGGAAACACCGTGTCTGCGCGGACGATGGAAACCCGAATCCCCTCACCTTCCGCTCTTCCAGATCATTGAGGAGAAGCCCTAAAAGAATAGCCCCAGACAGGGAAAACACCACGCGGGCCGCGGCGAATTTCAAACCGAGCATACCGTAAGTCAGGATCAGGGTGTGCGGACTCAAAAGAGGTGAGACAACAATGAAGGCCGAAACGGTCCCTAATCCGGCGCCTTTGCGCCTTAAGCTGTCGGCCATCGGCATGGTGGCGCAGGCACAGCCCGGTAATGCGGCTCCCAGGAGAGCCGCATTGATGACCGACGAGATTCCTTTATTGAGATACCGAAACGCAAAAGACGGTTTAACGCAGGAATCGAGCAAAGCGCCGAGGACGGTCCCCAAGATAAAGTACGGGATAACCGTAACGGTCACAGAGACAAACTCGTGAATGATTCGATATGTAATTTCAAAAATCATTGATTTTATATTCTAACTTTATTGGATAATAATATCAAACAAGAAAAATTTTTGTTACAATGCCCCTCATGAAAGAATCCTTTCGAACGAGATTCGGTCTGATGATGGCCCTGGTTGGAATGTCCGTTGGGACCGGCAACATCTGGCGGTTTCCGCGGGTCATGTCGCAGAACGGCGGCGGCACGTTTCTCATCCCCTGGATAATATTTTTGTTTTTATGGTCAATCCCGCTTCTGACGGTTGAATTTTCCCTCGGCAAGAAGGTGAGAAAAGGGGTGGTGGGATGCTTCCACAGCTTGACCGACGGCAAACTCACATGGATGGGCGGTTTTGTGGCCTTTTGCACTCTGGGCATCATGCTTTATTACAGCGTGGTCACCGGCTGGTGTCTGTATTATATGCTCAGCGCCTTTTCCGGAACGATCCTGCAGGGTGATTCACGCCTGCTTTGGGAAAGTTTCAGCCAGTCTTCTTCCACACCGCTTCTGATGCATATCATCGTGATCGTCCTGACGGCTCTTGTCATCATCCGCGGAGTCGAAAGCGGAATCGAAAAAATCAGCCGTCTTTTGATCCCTCTTCTTTTCATCATCCTCATCGGCCTGGCGTTTTATGCCAGAACGCTGATCGGCAGTAACCGGGGCATTGAGTTCATGCTCACTTTCGACCTTGTCCGGCTGAAGGATTATAAAATCTGGCTGGAGGCCCTCACCCAATCGGCCTGGTCGACAGGGGCGGGGTGGGGACTGACTCTGACCTACGCCTGTTATGCCAGACATAACGACCACCCGATCCAGACACCCTTCATCACCTGCCTCACAAACAATTTCGCCGAAATCTTAGCCAGTCTTGTGATCCTGCCGACTCTTTTCACATTTTTCCCTTTTTCAGAGGCCATCAAACTGACAGGGGAAGGCAACACCGGCCTGACTTTCATCGCCCTGCCCGGACTTTTCCGGCAAATGAACTTCGGATGGCTCATCTCCATCGCGTTCTTCACCGCGCTTTTCTTCGCGGCGTTCACGTCGCTCATTGCCATGTTTGAATTGGGCACCGTCTTCCTGAAAGACTTGGGTATCGAACGGAAAAAAGGAGTGATTCTTCTGGGGGTCCTGACAGCCGTCCTCGGCGCTCCGTCAGCGATCAATATGAATTTTTTTAAAAATCAAGACTGGGTTTGGGGGATCGGTCTTTTGGTCAGCGGCTTTTTCTTCACTGTCCTCATCCATCACATCGACAGCGAACACTTCACCAAAAATTTTGTCGGTATCCGAGGGAGATTCAGCCGTCAGTGCCTGAGACTGATGATTCACGCGGTGATTCCACTTGAGTTCATTGCCCTCATTGCGTGGTGGTTTCATCAGGCCATCCAATGGGACCCCAAAGGCTGGTGGCATCCCTTTCGCACCTTCAGCATTGGGACGTGTCTGTTCCAATGGGGGATTTTGATTCTCGTCCTTTTTCTTTTCAACCGGCGTATGTCGCAGCGTATCCAGCGATCCCATCTGAAAGACACCATGGACAGAGACTTCTGGG
>CAYIQK010000073.1:3605-7046 GCA_964365515.1 uncultured Planctomycetales bacterium
AAATAAAGCGGGATCTGGAATGACCGGACATTGTCCCTGATGGATTCGCGGGAAAGATCCATCTCGGCGATCCGGTCGATGGCCTTGGGCATTTGATCGATGCCGCCGGTTTTGTAATCAATGATCATACAAGTGCCGTCTTGAAGCCGGTCAATGCGGTCGATGACGTAACTGAAACGGATCTCTGCGCAGGAAAAAGGAATCGTATCCTCAAACCGGCTCTCCAGACAGAGGATCTCCTGGACCCGGCGGTCTTCGCTGAACTGTTCGTTATCCAAAAACCGGTTCAACCGTTCGGCAATGACGGCCTTGAGCATGAACGCGTCGGATTTCATGGACCTCGCCAGAGTCGCCTCGAACCGTTCCTCGAACATCCCTCTCAAGCGGTTCCGGAAGGCCTGATCGATGTTCGGTTTCTTGCGTAAAAACGGCTTGAAACCCTCTTCCAGTAACTCGTGGATGAAAGTCCCCACATGGCGGGCCTGGGGCTCATCCAAAAGATCGTCCTGTTCCCTCAATCCTAAGACATAACTATAGTAAAATTCAAGAGGATTTCTCAAATAGGTATTGAGGCTGGAGGCCGAATAACGCATGCGGCGCAGATGCTCGAGAACCGGGGCCGTCTTAGGGATCACCGTTTTGGAGCCGGTGATCTTGATTTCAAAACCGGAGCGCTTCACGGGATAAACCTCAATGGTGTTCCGCCGTTTTTGCTCCTCCCAGATGAGCTCCTGCAGGAAACGGCTTTTTTCTTTGTCTTTGCCTTCCTGGTAAACCAGATGCACGTTCTCCGCCGAGGAAATCAGCCGCATGAACTGATACCGCTGAATTTCTTCCTCAAGCTCCAGGCGATCCAGATTGAGGCTCACCATCACCTCCCGCGGGATGAGGGGTTCGTACACATCCAGCCGCGGCAAGACGCCTTCATTGACGTCTAAGATAATGACATTCTTGAAATTGAGCGAACGCGTCTCCTGAAGCCCTAGGATCTGTAATCCTTTGAGCGGCGAACCGTGGAACGCGACCTTTTCCTGCGCCACCTTCCCATCAAAGATCTTGAAAATTTCCTCCGGCGGAAATTCCTCCCGGCAAAAACCGGTGTCCTGAAGCTCATCCCTGATCGCATACATCGCGCCGACGATATTCAGATTCAAAGGGTAATTTTTAAGAAAACTCTTATCGAGGAGCGCATCCAAAAAACTCCCTAAGACCTCCGAGAACTCGAAGAAATTACGGACATCCTCCCAGCGCGTAAAAAACAGTTTGTGGATCATCTCCAGGGCACTTTGAAATGCCTCCCGTTTGATGTGCAAGCCCAGTCCCGCGGTCGTCTCTTGAGTCAACAGGTAAAGGTCATCAAGCTGTGCAATCTCCTCCAGCCGGATGAAGAGATTTCCCGAGATGGATGTTTCCAGCGCTCCGGTCAGGATCTCCTCGATCTTATGCACGAGGGCGCGTGTCGCCGAAGCCGTCATCTCATTGGAGAAATGCAGATTCTTAACAAAGGGATGTTTGATTGCCTTGAGATAGTCCTTCGCATAGTAACGCTCGTTTTTTCTGGACAACTGCGCACGGAAGACAAAGGCGCACAAAGAATACAGACTGCTTCGCTTCAACGGATATCCCATCGAGACATTGAAGTCTTTGACGACACTCGCCGTCTCGGAGAGCAGTGGAATCAGATGATCGGCATCGGGAACAACCACAACGGTCTGGTCCGTATCCTTGATTTTTTTGAGAATCTCCCTGACCTGCCCCACCTGAGAATGGCCGTCAAAGGCCGAATAAAAGTGCGGATGAAATTCCGGAATCCGCGGCGTCTCACCCTCGCGGACCGGATGAGAGAATGTCTTTGAGATGCGCTCTAAGGTGGGCCATTTGCGCTCGTCCCCCTGAAAAATCAGCGTGGCCTTCCCTCGGTCGTAAAGACTTTGGACGATCCTCTCCTCACAACGGTTGAGATAGAAAAAATTGCAAAACAGGATCTGGTCAAATTCACTGAAGTCGATCTGATCCATCAGTCCCGCCGCCCGCAGATACTGGAACCCGCGCGAATAAGTTTTTTGCTCTTGGATTTTCTCATGATAAGCCCGGCGCAGGAGGACAATGTGCTTCAGCAGTCTGTTGATATCGTCGGGGACATCGTAACCTATCTCGGCATTGGCCTGAATATTCATCAGCCTTTCCCCCTCGACATTCTCCAAATCCAATTGGTCGATGAAAGAGAGGATCTTGCGGCTCCAGGGCAGGAATTTCGCGAACGTCTCCCGGCCATCGAGAATCTCGGCGGCCGCGCCCTGGGCCAGCCGATACAACAAATAACAACTGTCCAAATCCCCCGCAGGGGTGAAGGATTCTTTTTTGCGAAGCGCGTCATGGATAAACCCGTCGATCGTGAAAAATTTGGGCGGATAAAAACTCCTCTTCGCACGCATGGCCAATGCCCGGTTGACAAAAAGAGCGGGCCGCCGGCCGCCGAAGACAACGGCCAGACGGCTCAAATCCTGCCCCTTCTTCAGATAGTTCTCTGCGATATGATCAACGAGACGATCGATGAAGGATTCGCAGAAAGAATAGGTAATAATTTTATCCATAACATTCTTCCACTTCCATCGTGTCCAGATATACCAGGTATCCCCTCACGCGCCTTTCCGGATAAATCCCCTGAACAATATTGATATACTCCCGCACCTGCTGTCTCTGTTCTCCCTGCGGCTCCTGGGAAGACTTGAAATCCACAATCCATGCTTCATTGTCTTTGAGGATCAAACGGTCCAGCCGTTTCAAATGCCCCTTCGCATCAACGATCTCCTTCTCGGTAAAAACCTGGGCCTCGCCGCACTCGAAAAACAGCCTGGTCTCCCCGGTCTCCAACACGCGGCTGAGAATAGATGTGTAAGGCGAAAAATCTTTGATGGAGGGAAAAGAAATACCTGCCTGAGTCCATGCGCGATCGAGAGCCTCTTTTCTATCCTGACGCCCGCCGGCCGGTGAGGCAGGGACAGGCAGACTGCCGATGAACGACAGCATCGAGTGAATGACCTCGCCTTTAAGGCGCTCTTCACGGTTACGGACAGAACCGAGGCCCTGGAATTCATCCTTCAAATAATCGATCCAATCATGATGCAGGGAGACCGGAAGAGGCGGCAGGGCCGTGTCCTTCGGTTTTTCCTTTTCGTCAGAGGCCGCCGCAGGGGCACCCATCTCTCTCATCCCGTCGGGAATCAGAAGCCGCGCGTCATTGAGCCGGTTTCCCGCCTTGTTGGGGACAAACAGATAAAGTTCCTCCTTCGCCCGCGTGAGGGCAACATAAATATTATTCAATTCCGACAGGAAGGCCGTCTTGTATTCCCGCGCATAAATTCGGTAGAGCTCCTCGGAGAAACCGTAATATTTGCCCTTCAGGCGAATGAGTTCCATGAAGCCATCGCGCCTCTCAAG
>CAYIQK010000074.1:0-7039 GCA_964365515.1 uncultured Planctomycetales bacterium
TGGGTGACGTGAACTTTATCACCTCTTCCAGCGACGCGCGTTTCGCCCTCATCGGTGGCCGTTTCATCGGTGAGGCCGCGCTTTTACGGTTTTACGTCCTTCACTGCATCGGGCTTCCCTTTATCATTATGATTTTCATGATCGTCCATTTCTGGCGCATCCGCAAGGACGGCGGAATATCGGGGCCGTTATGATCGAGACCATCAAGCATTTCATCAATACTGTTTCCGCTCCCCAGATCATGTTCCCCCTGATCCTGGTTGTCTTCTTCTTTATATTCCCTCCGACGGAGCGGCTGATGAACATCAACAAGAGATTGGGACTTTACAAGTTGTGGAGCAATCCGGGAGGAGTGATTTTATTCGCGTTTTTGATTTCTGTCTTCGCCTTTGGCCTGACGGATCCCAATTTCGCGAAGATCGTGACCAAGCCCGATAATGTCCCTATCGTCGGATTGATTTTTCTCGTTGTGTTTTTTGTTTGGTTCAGCATGAAACAGGCCTGGGAGAATGACGCAAGGATAGCGAAAGGAGAGAGCCCCAAAGAGGCTGAGGCCAGTGAGAAAGTCTTAGTCTGGCCGGATCTTGTCTATATCGAACTGATCGCCTTGATCCTTTGCACTGTCCTTTTGACGGTTTGGTCGATACTCCTGAAAGCCCCACTGGAGGAGCCGGCCAATCCGACCGTCTCGCCCAATCCTTCCAAGGCGCCGTGGTATTTCCTTGGTCTTCAGGAAATGCTTGTGTATTTTGATCCGTGGATCGCTGGGGTTTTGTTTCCGACGGTCATCATCATCGGCATGATGGCGATTCCTTTTCTGGATAACAACGAAAAAGGATGCGGTTATTATTCCTTCCGGGATCGGAAGATGGCGGTTTCCATCTTCATGTTTTTTTGGCTTGTCTTGTGGGTTTTCTTGATCACTGTGGGGACATTCCTGCGTGGGCCCAACTGGAATTTCTTCGGGCCGTTTGAACCGTGGGATATTCATAAATTGGAGGCGTTGACGAACGTCAATCTGTCGGAAATCGTGTATATGATCGGACTGAAGCAGAAATTGCCTCAGAATATTTTTCTGCGCGAAATATGGGGTTTTTTGCTGGTGCTGCTGTATTTGGGCGCTATGCCTGTGATTCTGGCGAAGACATTCTTTAAAAAATTTTATACCAGTATGGGCGCTTTCAGATACAGCATTTTCACATTTTTGCTTCTTTTGTCCATCAGTCTGCCGATCAAAATGATCCTTCGCTGGGTCTTTAACATCAAATACATCGTCGCCATTCCGGAATTCTTTTTCAATATCTAAAGGTCAGCCGTGGAACCCCAAGAGAGACATTACAACATCAACAAACTGAATGTTATTTTTGCCGTTTCCAGCGTGATCCTTCTTCTGGCCGTTCTTTGGCTTTTGAAGGATGATTATTCCCGCGAGTGGAAAGATTATCAGCGGGAATTTCGCGCCCTCGAGATCGGAAAGACACGCGCGAAATATGCCGATGCCGCCCGCCAACTCGAGTCGAATGAAGAATACAAAACCCTGTTTGCAGAGGTGAAAACGGCCCGCAAGGATTTTGAGGCCAATTGCAATGCCGTGGAGTTGAAGGAAAAGCATGCGGGGTTGAGCGCTCGAAATGATCTGCTCAATCAGCAGTACAAATTCGCAAGGGCCGGGTATGACGCGGCCAGATACCGTTACGAATCGATCAAGGATCATGGGCAGGGGCCGGAATTTGCCAAGGCTGAAAATGAGATCAACCGCTCAGGACAGAAACTTGGAGAACTGAAGACTGCCGTTGAAGATTCCGACGGCCAGATCTCGGCGCAGAGAAAGACCTTTGAAGACTGCGGGATGAGACTGAAGGAACTCGAGCGGCAAAAGCGTGCCCTCGCCAATAAGGCCGGCGTCTTGCAGATGAAACTCGCCAAGATCGACCCGGATGAAATGAACCTTGCCAACAGGGTGGCTGATCTTATCCGGGACTTTCCGATCATTGATTTGGCCAACCCCAATGACAAGATCGAGCAGGTGGTCTTGAGCGATATTCACGAAGACCTCAATTTTATGCAAGTCCCCAAGGTGGATCGTTGCACCACTTGCCATCTGGGGATCGCGAATCCCGATTATCAGGACGCCCCGCAGCCTTTCACCACACATCCGAAGCTGGATTTGTATTTGGGCAATGATTCTTCGCATCCTTTGGAGGAATTCGGCTGTACCGTTTGCCATGGCGGGCGTGGACGCGGCACGGATTTCATCTCAGCGGCTCACGCGCCCTCGTCATCGCAACAAGCCAAACAATGGGAGGAAAAATATGGCTGGCATGAATTCCACCATTGGGAGACACCGATGTACCCGATGCCTTATGTCGAGGCGGGATGTCTCAAATGCCATTCGGGACAGACGGCTGTCAAAGGCGCGCAGAAACTGAATCTGGGGCTGAACATCATTGAAAAGGGCGGCTGTTACAATTGTCACGCGATTGATCGGTATCGGGATTGGCCAAAGCCGGGGCCGGACTTGACGAAGTTGAGTTCTAAGATTTCTAAAGATTGGGCTTACCGCTGGATCGAGAACCCGCATGCCTTTCGCCCCAATACCTGGATGCCGGCTTTCTTCAAACAATCCAATACGAATGATCCGGAATCCCTCAGGCGTACACAGCAGGAAATCCATGCCATCGTTTCCTATTTATTCGATCAGAGTCAGGATTATGCATCTGCGGAAATGCCATCCAACGGAGATCCGCAGAAGGGAAAAACAATCACCGCCTCAGTCGGATGTCTGGCGTGTCATCGTCTGGAGCCGTTGAAGGACACACAGCTGGTCACTCGTGAGATCTTGAGGCGTGAACACGGGCCCAATCTCACTGGATTGGGGGAGAAGACCTCTCCCAAATGGATCTATCGCTGGCTGAAGGATCCCCACAGTTACAATCCCATCACGAAGATGCCAAATTTGAGACTTTCGGATGAAGAGGCTGCGGATGTGGCGTCTTATTTGTTGTCGCTGGAGACGGAGACCACTGAAAACGTGAGTGTGCCATCTATCGATGAATCCATTGTGGATCAGATCACCTTGGATTTTCTCGTGAAGTCCGACACAAGGCAGGCGGCCCAGGCGAAACTTGCCGGAATGAATTTGAAGGACAAATTGAATTATTCCGGACTCCGTTTGATCCGTCATTACGGATGTTTCAGTTGTCACAACATTGCCGGGTTTGAGAAGGATAAACCTATCGGGACCGAGTTGACCGAAGAAGGGAGTAAATCCGTAGATCGACTGGATTTCGGGTTTGTGGATATTGAGCACAGCAAGCAGGCTTGGTTCACCCAAAAGCTGAAAGATCCGCGCATTTTTGATCAGGGAAGGATCAAGACCCATGACGAAAAACTGCGTATGCCGAATTTCGGTTTTAGTGATGAGGAAGCGGAGGCGGTTGTGACGGCCCTTTTGGGATTTGTGAAGGATCGGCCTGAGTCGAAAATGGTCCCGCGAACACCTGCGAACCTTTCCATCGAAGCGGGGCAGGCCATTGTCCGTTTGTACAATTGCCAGGGATGCCATCTCATCGAGAATGAAGGCGCTGCCATCGCTCCGATGGTCCAAGAGTGGCTTGTGAACTATGACAACCGTTCCGAAACTGAGGCCGATGCCCTTGTGACGAGCTTCAGTCCGCCGAATCTGATTGGCGAAGGGAAAAAAGTCCAGACCAAATGGCTTTTCGACTTTTTGCATGAACCGCTGGCCATCCGGCCGTGGCTGAAGGTTCGCATGCCAACCTACAAATTTGACGCGCCGCAGATCAATGTCCTTGTCAAATATTTCAATGCCTTGGATAACCAGGATTTCCCGTTTACCGAGAAGGCCGACACCGCTTTGTCGGATGATGAGTTACGAATGGCCGAGAAATTGTTCTCTAAAAATTATTTTGACTGTTCCAAATGCCATATCGTCGGCGCCAAACTTCCCGAAGGGTCTCCGGAGAACTGGGCGCCAAACTTTGCGCTGGCCCCATCGCGTCTGAAACCTCAATGGATCATTGATTGGCTTAAAAATCCGCAGGATCTTTTGCCGGGGACGAAGATGCCGACCTATTTTGATCCGCAGTATTTTGATATGGCCGGCCCCGATGATATCTTGGGAGGAGACGAACACGCGCAGATCCGGTTGTTGAGAGATTATTTGATGACGCTGATGGAGCATTCTCCCAATCCTTCCCCCGCGCCCGCGGCCGAGACATCCACCAGCGTTCCTATGGCCCCGGCCAATCCGCCTGCTGTGACCCCCTCTGAAGATAGTTTCTGGGATGGCCCGCAGGACACACCCCTTTGAGGGAATACAGAGAACAATATGCTGTTGGATATCACCGCTCTTAGCGCCTTAATCTTTAGCGTTCTTTATCCGCTTTGCTTTTGGATCAAATCCAGGGATCCGGTCAGAAATAATTTCCACAAGTTTCACATCGGATTGCCCAATGGCATCGGAGGCGTAACCGTTGTTTTCCTTTTATTTACGGATATTTCTCTCAACAGTAAGATCATCCTTCTTATATGGAAGGCCTCTTTGATTACCATTTCGAGGTATTCGTGGAAGAGGCCGCCTGTGGACCCGATGTTGATGACGATACCGTGCCTGGCGGGGTTGTGGGCTTTCTCGTGTATCCGGTCGGAGATGATTGGAGGCCATTGGTACGAAAACGCCGTTTGGATTCTGGCTGGGGCGGTTTTTTGCGCGATTTTTTTCATAAAAAGCGAAGCACGTTCTTGACAAAAATAAGGGGGCGCAGTAGAGTAGTGGCGAATGATGCAATGCAAATTCGGGTTAAAAGAAAGGATCGTTATATGCGCAGTCAAAAATGTTTCATGGCCTTGTCAATTTTATTTTTGTCCTTCGGGTTTCATCCCATGGCGCACGCCGCATCCATCAAAGGGGCGGCCCGTTATGAAGGCAATGTCCCGCAATTGAAAGAGATCAACATGGACGCGGATCCGCTCTGCCAGGCCAAGCATGACAAGGCTGTTTATTCTCAGACACTCGTCCTCGGCGATGGAAATACCATGGGCAACGTCTTTGTCCGCATCGCTGGCGGGACCCCGCAGAAAGACTATCCTGTGCCGGCCGAGCCGGTCATCATCACTCAGCAGGGATGTATGTATTCCCCGCATGTCTTCGGTGTGATGGCGGGACAGCCCGTTAAGATCCTTAACCCGGACGGCACCCTGCACAATGTCCATGCTTTATCAAAGATCAACGCGGAGTTCAATATCGCCATGCCGCAGTTTCGCACGGAAACCAGCAAGGTTTTTGACAAAGAGGAGTTCATGTTTCCCATCAAATGCGACGTCCATCCATGGATGCTCTCTTGGGCGGCGGTGATGTCTCACCCCTTTTTTTCCGTGACCCAGGCTGATGGTCAATTCACCATTGATAACCTTCCCGCCGGGACATATGAGGTCGAGGCCTGGCATGAGAAACTCGGCACCCAGAAAGCCGACGTGACACTTGCCGAAGGGGAAACCAAAGAGTTGAATTTCACGTTTTCCCGTCCGTCCGAATAGTCTTTGAACCCACGCGAGATCAAAATCGCCGGAAATGAAGACATGAAAAACACTCCTCACGATCCTTCAGCGCCAGGTTTTTGGAGGAGATATATTTTCTCCATTGATCACAAGGTGATTGGCATTCAATACGGCATTACAGCCCTGTGTTTCCTGCTTCTGGGATTTTCCCTCATACTGTTGATGCGCTGGCAATTGGCCTACCCCGGGCAGTCGATTCCTTTCGTTGGAAATTTCTTTGGAGAAAATAGGGCCCCCGGCGGGATTATGCTCCCGGAATTTTATAATGAATTGGGGGCCATGCATGGGACGATCATGGTCTTTTTGGGGGTCGTTCCCTTGCTTGTCGGGGCCTTTGGCAATTATCTCATTCCTCTTCAGATCGGCGCGCCGGACATGGCTTTCCCGAAGCTGAACATGGCAAGCTATTGGACATTTTTCTTAGGCGGGGTGACCATGTTTGTCAGTTTTTTTGTCCCCGGAGGGGCCGCGAATTCCGGCTGGACTTCCTATCCGCCGTTAGCTGACATCGCCACTGCCGGACAGACGGTCTGGCTGATTGGCATGGTCTTCATCATCACTTCGTCACTGCTGGGTTCCATCAATTCGATCACGACCATTTTTCAGTTGAGAACCAAAGGGATGAGTTTTATGCGTCTGCCGTTTTTTGTCTGGGCGCAGTTGATCACTGCCTTTCTCTTATTGTTGGCATTTCCGCCGCTGGAGGCCGCCGGCGTTTTACAACTCATGGATCGTGTGGCCGGGACAAGCTTCTTTCTGCCCAGCGGTTTGGTGGTCAGCGGCCAGCCATTGAAGGTCAGCGGAGGAGGGAGTGTCCTGCTCTGGCAGCACCTTTTTTGGTTTCTGGGACACCCCGAGGTTTATGTGATTCTCCTGCCGTCGATCGGTATCATAGCCGAGATCATTGCCAATAATATCCGAAAACCGCTCTGGGGTTATAAATCCATGGTTTATTCCGTCATATTTCTTGGTTTTATGTCATTCATCGTCTGGGCCCATCACATGTATCTGACGGGGATGGGTACGACCTTAAGCGCGTTTTTTCAGATCACGACGATGATCATCTCCATTCCGTCTGTGATCATCCTGGCCTGTCTTTTCACATCTTTGTGGGGAGGGTCGATCCGGTTCAATACGCCGATGCTTTTTGCCCTGAGCTTCCTGCCCATGTTTGGGATCGGAGGCTTAACCGGCCTTCCCTTGGGTATTGCGGCTGCTGATCTTCATCTGCACGACACTTATTACGTCATTGGTCATTTCCACTATATTGTGGCGCCGGGGGTGATTTTTGCCATTTTTGCCGGCATCTATTATTGGTTTCCAAAAATTACCGGACGAAGGATGAATGAGGTGTTGGGACAGATTCATTTTTGGCCGTCATTGTTTTTGATGAATTGTATTTTCATGCCGATGTTTGTCCAGGGGCTTGCCGGGGTCTCCCGGCGGCTCTACGATGGGG
>CAYIQK010000075.1:0-7032 GCA_964365515.1 uncultured Planctomycetales bacterium
ACGGCGCCGGGAAAACCACGCTCATGAAGGTCATCGCCGGCCACCTGGGCGCGGACGAGGGCACGGTGGTCCGTCAGCAAGGAGTGGAAATAACCCATTTGCCCCAGGAGATCGCTTCCGATATCCAGGGAAACGTATTTGATATTGTCGCGTCGGGTTTAGGAAAGAGCGGAGAGCTTCTTCAGGATTACCATCATATCAGCCACCGTCTGCATACGGAACACACTCCCGAATTGTTGCGTCAGTTTGACCGCGCGCACGCGGAGTTGGATCGCGTTCAGGGTTGGGACATCAGCAACCAGGTCGAAGATGTCATCTCCCGGATGAAGCTTGACCCTGAAGCTCCATTTGAACAATTGTCCGGCGGGCAAAAGCGGCGGGTGCTGTTGGCCCGGGCGCTTGTCATCAAGCCCGACATCCTCCTCCTCGATGAGCCCACCAATCATCTCGACATTGATTCCATCGACTGGCTGGAAGAGTTCTTGAAGAATTATTCCGGGACAGTATTGTTTGTCACGCATGACCGCATGTTCATGCGGCATCTGGCGACCCGGATTGTTGAACTTGACCGCGGGAAAATTTTCAGCTGGAGTTGTGATTATGAAACATTCTTAGAGCGCAGACAAATGGCGCTGGAGAATGAGGAGGCACAGCGTTATGAGTTTGAGAAGAAATTAACTCAGGAAGAGATTTGGATCCGCCGCGGAGTCAAGGCCCGCCGGGTCCGCAATGAAGGCCGCGTGAAAGCACTCGAGCGGATGCGCGAAGAGAAAAGAGGACAGCGTCAGGTGACAGGGAAAGTGAATATGCAGGCGCAGGAAGCGGCGCGTTCCGGACATTTGGTGATCAAGGTTTCCAATTTGGGCTATTGGTACGAGAATAAGCACCTGATTAACAATTTTTCAACTACGATCATGCGCGGGGACAAGATCGGTGTGATCGGCCCCAACGGTTCGGGGAAAACAACGCTTTTGCGCCTGTTGCTGGGGGTGATGACTCCGTTGCGGGGTAAGGTGCGGCTGGGAACGAACCTGGAAGTCGCCTATTACGACCAGTTGCGCGAACAGATCGATGAAGAGAAAACGGTGATGGAGAATGTCAGCGGCACGAGCGATACGATTATGATCAACGGCAAACCGCGGCATATCATCGGGTATCTGCAGGATTTCCTTTTTTCCCCGGAGCGCGCGCGTACCCCTGTGAAAGTCCTTTCCGGCGGTGAACGCAACCGTCTCTTGCTGGCGCGGCTTTTTACCAAGCCCTCCAATGTTCTGGTTATGGATGAGCCGACGAATGATTTGGACGTGGAAACATTGGAACTGCTCGAAGAATTGTTGCTCGATTATTCGGGGACGCTCCTTTTGGTCAGCCATGACCGCACATTTTTGAACAATGTGGTGACCAGCACGATCGTGCTTGAAGGAGAAGGGGAGATCAGCGAATATCCTGGAGGGTATGACGACTGGTTAACCCAGCGCAAACTAAAGGTTAAAGAACCGAACGTGAAACCGTTTCCCAAAGCTGTCGAGGAAGAAACAGTCAAAAAAGAAAAACCTGAACCCAGGAAACTCTCTTATAAAGAAGAACAAGAGTTGGCCGCGCTTCCGGCCAAGATCGAAAAATTGGAAACGAAACAGGACGAGATCTATACACTGATGGCGGATCCGGATTTTTTCAAGAAGAGCCCTCGCGAAATCACGTCCACGAAGGAAAAATTAGAGAAAGTTGAAGATGAACTTCTCAAAACCTTTGAGCGATGGGAGTTTCTTGAAGACTCCCGCCCAAATGGCTGATGTTCTGAGGCGGCCGGCGCAGGAGAGTCAACTGGTAATAGCCGAATAGGCCTGCCCGGTTGGTTCCCAAGCAGTTGAGAAAACAAGGGATAGGGGCAATGCGAAGATTTGACAAGGCGGAGGAATCTGATAGAATAACGACCATATCTCCGGGATAGTTTTTTGGGTCACGCATTCAAGTTCAAGCGATGATGCCCCCTTAGCTTAACGGATAAAGCACTGGCCTCCGGAGCCTGTGATGGAAGTTCGATTCTTCCAGGGGGCGTATATGATCAAATTCGTAGTGATAAGTGATTGAAAGGAGAAGTGATATGTTTTCTCTGCACATGCGTATGGGGCTGTTGTTAGCCCTGTTATTCGCCATCGTCTATGCGGTCGTGGTGATGGCCGGGACCGCGATGGGGGTCGGCGGATTTTATTTTTATCTATTCGTTTCGTTGGCCATGATGTTCATCCAGTACATGGTGGGGCCCAAGATCGTTGAATGGTCGATGCGTGTGCGTTACATCAAGCAAGGAGAATATCCGCAGTTATACAGCATGGTCGAAGATCAGGCCCGGCGGGCCGGGATTCCGATGCCGCGTGTCTGTATCTCGTCTGTTCCGATCCCCAACGCCTTCGCGTTCGGACGCGGGATCCGCGACGGCCGTGTCTGCGTTACGGAAGGGATCACGCGTCTTCTGAACGAGGAGGAATTGAAGGCTGTCATCGGCCACGAAATCAGTCATTTGAGAAACCATGATGTCCTGACGATCACTCTTTTGTCGGTTATCCCCATGATCATGTACCGCGTGGCCTGGCATTATCTTTTTTGGGGCGGGGGCCGGCGCAATGGGCGCGGCGGTAACACCGCGGCCATTGGGATCGCGGCTTTCCTTTTTTATTTCATCACCAATTTGCTGGTTCTTTATGCCTCACGCATCCGGGAGTACTTCGCGGACAAGGGATCGGTCCAATTGGGCAACAGGCCCGAGGCATTGGCAACTGCTTTGTATAAATTGGTTTATGGTTCTGCCAGACTCGGCAAAGACTCATTGAAGGAGGCGGAAGGCCTGAAGGCCTTTTTTATCAATGACCCATCCAGGGCGATGAATGAAATCCGCGAGTTGAGTCAGCTGGATATGGACAAAAGCGGCACCATTGACCCCGACGAGTTGATGCGCCTGAGAAATCAGAGCGTCCGATTAACCTTCGGGGACCGGCTTTTGGAGGCCTTGGGCACGCATCCGAATATGCTCAAACGCATCAAGCATCTTTCTGAACTGCATGTCTGACGGATCCATGTTCGACAAAAAGCTGGAAAGTTAAGCCGATCCGTATTAGTATATGAATTGTCAAATTCTCAAAACGATGCGCCAAAGCTCTAAGGTGGTGAAAGATATGACTCCAGAGCTCATCAAGGGGGTTGCTGTGAGACACGACGTCAGCCTTTTCACGGAACACGATGCTTATCTGTTCAAAGAGGGCAGTCACTTCCATTTGTACGACAAACTCGGCTCGCATGTCATGGTTAAGGATGGCGTGGAGGGGACATATTTTGCCGTGATGGCCCCTAACGCGCAACAGGTCTTTGTCATCGGGGATTTCAACGGATGGAATAAGACAAGCCATCCTCTCTCGTCGCGCTGGGACGATTCCGGAATTTGGGAGGGTTTCATTCCGTATATTGGCAAAGGGACCCGCTATAAATTTTTTATTGTCTCCAAACACAACGGCTACAGGGTTGACAAACGGGACCCCTTCTCGTTTTTCTGCGAGATCCCGCCGGCGACGGCCTCCATTGTATGGGATTTGGGCTACGCATGGGAGGATGCGGCCTGGATGGCCAAACGTCACCAGCACAACGCCCTGAATGCCCCCATCTGTATCTACGAACTTCATTTCGGCTCCTGGCGAAGGAATGTGGAGGAAAACAGACGATCGCTCACCTACCGGGAAATGGCCCATCATCTGGTTGATTATGTCAAACAGATGGGATTCACGCATGTGGAGTTTATGCCTCTGACGGCTTTTCCTTTCGACGGGTCGTGGGGGTATCAGACGGTAGGTTATTTCGCCTCCACCAGCCGGTACGGCACCCCGCAGGATTTGATGTATCTGATCGACCAGCTTCATCACAATGACATCGGCGTGATCATGGATTGGGTGCCGTCGCATTTTCCATCCGATGAGCACGGTCTGGCGTATTTTGACGGGACGCATCTTTTTGAGCATGCCGACCGGCGCAAGGGATTCCATCCGGACTGGAGCAGTTATATTTTTAATTATGGCCGGCGCGAGACCATCAATTTTTTGATCAGCAGCGCCCTTTTTTGGTTTGACAAATATCACATCGACGCCCTGCGGGTGGACGCGGTGGCCTCCCTGATCTATCTGGACTATTCGCGCAAAGAAGGCGAGTGGATTCCCAACGAGTTTGGCGGGCGGGAGAATGTCGAGGCCATCCATTTCCTGCGCAGACTCAACACGGCTGTTTATAACGAATATCCCGGCGTCCAGATGATCGCCGAAGAATCCACGGCCTGGCCGATGGTCTCTAAGCCTGTTTACGCCGGCGGGCTGGGGTTTGGCCTGAAGTGGAACATGGGCTGGATGCACGACACCTTGGAGTATTTCAAAAAAGATTCTATTCACCGGAAGTATCACCACAACGACCTGACCTTCAGCATGATTTACGCCTTCACGGAGAATTTCCTTTTGTCTCTCTCTCATGATGAGGTGGTGCACGGTAAGGGATCGCTTTTGAGAAAGATGCCCGGCGACGACCGGCAGAAATTCGCGAATCTCCGCGCCTTGTACGGATACATGTACGGACATCCCGGCAAGAAACTTCTTTTCATGGGGGATGAGATCGCCCAGTGGGATGAGTGGAGCCATGAGGGCAGTGTCGATTGGCATCTTCTTCAGTACGATCCTCACCGGGGCGTTCAGAAGTGGGTTTGTGATCTCAACGCGGCTTATCGCACAGAAGAGGCTCTTTACAAAGATGATTTCACCCCAAGCGGATTCGAGTGGGTCGATCACAACGATTGGGAAGGCAGTATCATCAGTTTTTTGAGAAAAGGGGACTTTGCGGACAATCCTATTTTGATTGTGTGCAATTTCACTCCGGTCCCCAGATACGGTTATCGCATAGGGGTTCCCGCCGGCGGATTCTGGCGTGAGATCCTCAACAGCGATGCCAGAGAATACGGCGGCGGCGGTCTTGGCAATTTCGGAGGAGTTCAGGCCGCGTCATGGGGCTGTCATGGCCGGAGTCACTCTGTGACTCTCACTCTGCCGCCATTGAGCGTTCTTTTTTTAAAAAGGCAGGTGTGATATGGGTAACGCCATTCAGGAACAGGATTTACAGGTTTATGTCAAGGCGATGGAGGCGCTGAAAAGGAGGGTCGTTATGAAGGATCAGGTGATTGAAACCGTGGGAAAGACATGGCAGTATCTGAAGGATAACGGGGAGACGGGTCTTGTTGTTTTGCCCCGGCGTTTGAAAGAAAGAAGCGAGCTTGTGCATCAGGCCATCGGATGGCTGGCCCGCGAGGATAAATTGCGTTACAGGGAAGAAAACGGCAGGTCGTTTGTCTCCCTCACGGAATAGCAAATCCTCTTTTGAAAGTGATAACCTTCGTTTTCACCTCTTCCTGATTTCAGGCAAACCCCGTGTGAGCCCATTTTTGTCCTTGACCGATCGGCAATTATTGAATTTTTGATTATGGCAGATATTAAGAAGTTTATCATCATTGGTAATCCGAATGTGGGCAAGAGCGTCCTTTTTGGCCGGTTGGCCAACAAATACGTCATGGTTTCCAATTATCCAGGGACGACGGTGGAGGTCACCAAGGGTTGGATGGAACTCCCCACGGGCCCGGTCTCCATCATCGACACGCCGGGCATTAACAATCTGTTGGCGGGATCGGAGGAGGAGGTGGTCACGCGGGATATCTTGCTTTCCTGCGACCCCTGCGACCGCATCATTCAGGTCTTGGATACCAAGAATCTGCGCCGGGGGCTTTTTCTTTCGTTGCAATTGAGCGAGATGGGATGCTGCGGGGTTTTGGCGATGAACATGTGGGATGAGGCCAAGTTGCGCGGCTATGAGGTGGACGTGAAAAAGTTAGAGGAGATCTTCGGCGTTTGCTGTGTGCCGACGATCGCCATTCACAACAAGGGTATCCATGAGCTCAAGAAACAGCAGTGCCGGCATTTTCGTTATCTCATCCGTTATCACGAAGCCATTGAAGAGTCCCTGCCCAAATTATCGGCCCTTCTGCCGCCTTCGGGGATTTCGCCGAGGGCTCTGGGGCTGATGGTGTTGAGCGGCGATGAGACCTTCATGGATTTTCTAAGGAAGAAGGTCCCGGCGGTCGTGCTTGAGAATATCCTGGAAATCCGTGAATCCGTGGAAAGGGTTTTGAATACGGATTTATGCGGCGTGATCAACACCACTCGCATGGCCGAGGCTCAGCGCATCGAACATCTGGTCCTCAAACAAAGCCTCCAGCCGAAACCAAAGAAATGGTTGTCGGATTTTGACGAGGTTTCGACCCATTCGTGGAAAGGTTTTTTTCTTTTGGCGGCGGTGCTTTATTTCATGTATCAGTTCGTCGGAGTCTTGGGGGCCGGGACACTCGTGGACTTGGTGGAAAACCGCCTTTTTAACGGCACATTGAATCCAGCGATCATCCGTCTGTTTGACGCGGTCCTGCCGTTTCCTCATCAGCATGAGTTTCCAGAGGGGATTCTTCTTCCGGAATACGTCTTTTTAGGTGGGCATCTGACGCTTTCCCAAGAGGTGTTTCGCGTCATTCACGATTTTTTCGTCGGTAAATATGGGGCCGTCACCATGGCGATCACCTACGGCTTTGCCATCATTTTTCCGGTCGTGTTGACGTTTTTTATGGCCTTCGGACTTCTGGAGGATCTCGGGTATCTGCCGCGGCTTTCCATCCTTTTGAACAGTCTCTTTAAAAAAATTGGACTCAACGGCAAGGCTGTTCTGCCGATGATTTTGGGGCTGGGCTGCGACACCATGGCGACGGTCACCGCGCGGATCCTTGATACTAAAAAAGAGAGGATCATTGTGACGTTTCTTCTGGCTCTGGCGGTGCCGTGTTCGGCACAGCTCGCGGTGATCCTATTTCTTCTGCAGAGCGGCATTGGGTTGAGGGGGGTTTTGGTTTGGGGGGTGATTGTTTCTATTGTTTTATTCCTCGCCGGTTTCACGGCCTCCCGTTTGATACCC
>CAYIQK010000076.1:0-7025 GCA_964365515.1 uncultured Planctomycetales bacterium
GGCCAGCGCAAACTGTTTTCCGATGTCAATATCATTTTCTCGCCCGGGAACTGTTCCGGCTTGATCGGCGCCAACGGATCCGGAAAGTCCACGTTCTTGAAGATCCTTTCCGGAGAAATCGAACCCGCCTCCGGCGAGGTGACCGTCACTCCGGGGCAGCGGATTTCGGTTTTGAAACAGGACCAGTTCGCTTTTGATGAATACACGGTTTTGTCAACCGTCATCATGGGCTATCAAAAGCTCTCTGACATCGTCGCTGAAAAAGACGCACTTTACGCCAAGCCTGATTTTTCCGACGCCGACGGCATCCGCACCGCTGAACTAGAGGCGGAGTTCGCCCAATTAGACGGCTGGAACGCGGAATCCGACGCGGCGAAGCTGTTGAACAATCTGGGCATCCCGGAACAATTGCTTTCTCTGCAGATGAAGCAGTTGGAATCCGGACAGAAAGTGCGCGTGCTTTTGGCCCAGGCGTTGTTCGGCAACCCCGACATCTTGCTTTTGGACGAGCCCACCAACCACTTGGACGTTGAAACCTCCATGTGGCTGGAAGAATTTTTGTGCGATTTTGAAAATACCGCGATCGTGGTTTCGCATGACCGGCACTTCTTGGACAGGGTCTGCACTCATATCGCGGACATTGATTTCGGCAAGATTCAACTTTACACGGGAAATTTCACGTTTTGGCAGGAAGCGAGCCAGCTCGCTCTGCGTCAGCGCGGCGAGGCCAATAAAAAGACCGAGGACAAACGCAAAGAACTGCAGGATTTCATCGCCCGTTTCAGCGCCAACGCGTCCAAATCACGCCAGGCGACCAGCCGGAAGAAGGTTTTGGAGAAGCTCAACGTGGAAGAAATCCGGCCCTCCTCGCGGAAGTATCCGTATGTCGGTTTTGATCAGGAGCGTGAGGCCGGCAATGACATCCTCCATATCACGGGATTGTCCAAGTCGCTCGACGGCCAGGTCATGTTTGAAAATCTGAATCTCATGGTGGAGAAAGGGGACAAAATTGCCTTTGTCGGACCCAATGATTTGGCGAAGACGACTCTGTTTCAGGTCCTGATGGGCGAGACTCCGGCGGATCGCGGCAGTTTCAAGTGGGGTTCTTCAATCCACCGGGGGTATTATCCTAAGGATAATACCAAATATTTCAACACGGACGTGAACTTGGTCGATTGGCTCCGGCAATATTCCAAGGATACGGATGAGAATTTTGTGCGGGGATTTTTGGGCCGGATGCTTTTCTCCGGCGAGGAGGCGTTGAAGCCGGCGAACGTCCTCTCCGGAGGCGAGAGGGTCAGATGCATGCTGGCGCGCATGATGCTGGCTCAGGCCAATGTGCTGATCTTAGATGAGCCGACCAATCATCTGGATTTGGAATCCATCTCGGCCCTGAACCGCGGCATGGAAAAATTCCGGGGGACGATCCTTTTCTCTTCCCGGGACCACCAGCTGGTCCAAACGGCCGCCAACCGTATCATCGAAATCACGCCCAAAGGGTACATCGACCAGGTCCACACCACCTATGACGCCTATCTGGCGGATGAAAATATCCGCCAACGCCTGCACCAGATGTATTCTTGAAACGCGTCTGTGCCTCTGTCCCTATTTCCTTAAGGATTCCATTCATCCTGTTCCCTCAAAGGGGCTGTCCGCTCTTGCGGCACCGCCGGTGCCGGCGCGGGCCCTCCCCTTTGCCGGATGGTGAATTTGTCATTGCGTTGATGCGCGTCAATGGCCCCCCTCACCTTTTTCACGGGGATAGCGAAACCGATGCTTTGAGAATTTTGAACCACCGCCACGTTGATTCCGATCAATTCCCCGGCAAGATTAAACAATGCCCCGCCGCTGTTGCCGGGATTGATCGGGGCGTCGGTTTGAATCAATCCTTCAGAAACTTTTTCATCCCGCGAAGAGTACACCTCGCGGTCTTTGCCGCTGATGACTCCGGCGGAGACGGAGTTCTCGAGTCCCAGGGGATTTCCAATGGCCACAACCGTTTCGCCGATCATGACATCATCGTCTTGGCCCAAGCTCACCGCCTTCAACGGTTTGGGTGGATCAACGCGAATGAGCGCCAGGTCTGCCCGCGGGTTTTCATAAACGACCTTGCCGGCAGCGGATGTCCCGTCGTTCAAAACCACGAAAATATTGCTGGCCATGTGGACGACGTGGGCGTTGGTCACAATGATGCCGTTGGAATCAACCACAACGCCGGAACCGACACTGTTGAGCTTCAAGGCGCGTGTCCTTTGGTGAAGACCAAAAAACTGGTCGAACAAAAAGTCGAATTCGCTTCCATAATTGCCCCAGGCGGGATTTTCACGCAAAAGGATGATATGTTCGGTGCTGATGTTCACAACCGCGGCGGCGTTCTCCCGCACCACCTTCACAACCGGCGTCTCGCGGGGATTGACGGCATCGCCTCCCACGATCGCGGAGGGCAACAAAAAAGAAAGGACAACCAAGAGGGCGTATCTAACAAAAACATTCGTCGCCATGGTTTTTATCCTCCCACAAATGAAATGTTTTGATCTTTAATACAAATTAATCTTACTCAATCTGATCGGGGGTGTCAAATGGCGCGAAGCAACCCGGAGAAATACTTTTTGCGGAAGAACCATTGCTTAGTAGCCCCAGACCGCTACACTTTGAAACAAATACTCGCAGAGATCGAAACAATCTTCCGTTTACGCGGGTTCTTACCCGAAAATATGCCCATTCCCGCCCTGGAATCTACCTCTACCAGCCCCGGATGAGCCAACCCGCCTGGTTTCTTATCATCCCCAACGGGATTGAAACCTGTCCTTATGGGGGAGCGCGTTAAATGCTTGCTATTTGCTCGAGGATGCCCTTTTAAAACAACAATACAAAATTTAGAGACCTAAACCAAATTAAAAGACAAAATGGGAACGTCTTTTGGAATCAGAGGATTCTTTATTTCATCCACAATCCCTTTTGAGAGTGCAAAATTAGGGTCTTTACATTCTCCTTGAGAGAATAACGCCTGGACTTCTGGAGCGGTTAATTTTGTCCTTTCCGTTATAATCCCACATATTTTGGCTTCGGAAACATCTATATTACTCAATGTTTCTGCTAATTGCCCTTTATTTAAGGATGCGTTTGCTGCGAAATTCCAATTAACACCGTGAAATAAGAATGACGAATGCACAGATGTATAACGGGTATTTGCTGATAGAAAAATAACATTCGCGATTGAATCTATGCTCCCTGTATTGTGCATAACAATTTCAACAGGAAGTGCGCGTAGAAAATTATAAAGGGTAATTCCAGCTTCAACCCCTCCACCAGAAGAAGAAAAAAGGCAATAAATAATATCTGGCTTTTGTTGATTAATTAATTCGGAGACTCCTGCCATAATCGTCTTTACTTTAGCGTCGTTTATGATGTCAAAAAAATTGACATAAATGGTTTTCTTATTGGGGCTACTCATCTAAATTCTCCTTTAATACGATTTTTCATGTTATTACAGAAACAAATTCTGCCACAACCCGGAAATCCTCTCCGGAGACGTTCTCCAAAACAATATCCTTAAAGTCCTTATTGTCCGGCGAGAGGATGATACGTTTATGTCTCCACTGGTCATTACCGAGATCTTCTTTCTCGCTGTGATAGCGCTTGATCGTAAAGGCGAGACCGGTTTCCGGATCCTTGACCTGTCGTGATTCGATTAAGAAAATACCATGCCGCGAGCCTCCGCGTTCAAATCGGAACAGACACCAACTACCATCAGCAATCGTCGGCTCCATAGATTTGCCAACGACCTGTGAAATGAACATATCCTTGTTGACCTTCCGGCCATTCATCGGCTTCCAGCCTTTGATTTGAGGTTTCGTTTGCTCTCGGAAGGACGTGGCCACAGCCTGAAGATCATAAATGGGGAGATAACTATCTTCAATTCTTCCATCTTGTATTACGTCACTGAAGAATAAATCATCCGCATCCCGGGAAAGCTCAACAGGTTGACCGGAATGCATATCTTCTAAGTCCCCAAACACACTCTTGCCGTCGCCAACGTAGCTTTCATAAACATGCTCAAAAACATCCGAGCACTTATGCTGGTACATTTCCTTGCCGTAGCTGCCCGGCAACTGGTCCAGTTCGTCTTCTATGGCCAAACGCACTTGGGCCCGATGCTGGACGGTTTCGCGCCAGTTCAGGACGAACAATGTATGCAGCCGATGCAACAGGTGCCGCGCCACCTTCTTGACCTGGTCACGCTCCTCAGACGTAAGGTTTGGACCAGGGCGGGTCAGGACATCAAAAATGGTCAGTTCTTCCTCTGTCAGATTCTCCCGGACATGCCGCTGCTCTTCCTCTGTCAGTGAACGGCTGAACTTCAACAAATCTTTGAACAGGTCATCAATGTTCCGGCTTCCTGCGTTATATTCTTCGATCATTTCCTCGAACTTCGACAGGTAATCCGACCGGCTCTTGTTGAGCAACACAAGCCGCTCCAATTTGGCGCGGATGGCCCTTTTCAGCGCCTCGAGTTCAACGTTCTTGCGCTTGGAATCCTTGAACCTCCTGGCCAAAGCCTCGAAGTCAATGCGGCTGAGGTCGACCAAGGCTGATCCCTGCGCGCCCTTCTTGTCATCGATCCTGAAACCTTCTGCAGTGATGGACTCGTCCAGCAGACGGTTAATGTCGCTCATCACCTTGGAAACATCCACCGGATCAGGACCGTTCGTTCGCTCCCGGATGATGTCCGCAATGATCTTCATGCAGTACGCCTTGGCTGAAAACTCCAAGGCAGCCAGATCCGGCATGATCGCCTTGTAAAGCGCCGTCACCAGCCGTTCCGCGGCCAAAAACTCCTTACGAACCGTATCGGGCGAAATCAGCTTCTCGACCGCGTCCGCAACGGCCGCAAGCCGCTCCATAGAGCTGCCGGGTAATTTCTCAATGGCAAGAATATCCACACCATGGGACTTGCACAGATCGAGCGCGTCGCCGACGGCCTTGCGCAACTCTTTCAGAAGCGCCTTCTTGTCCCGGATCGGCTTCTCCCCACCGTCCCCCTTGCCGTATATCGCCAATGCCTTCTCAAGAGAAGCAAGCACGTTAGCGTAATCGACGATCAGACCACAGCGCTTGCCAGCGAACACCCGGTTCGCCCGCGCGATGGTCTGCATCAGCGTGTGATTGCGCATCGGCTTGTCGAGATAGATTGTCGAGCAGCTTGGCACGTCGAAACCGGTGAGCCACATCGCGCATAGGAACACGATTGACAACGGATCATTAGGATCTTTGAATTTCTCATCAAGCGACGGTTGGGACGTGCTCATCCTCAACCGATGTGGCACAATATCAAGGCCGAGGCTCTTCATCTGCTCGATCTCATTCTGCCCCGGAGACACGATCAGGGCCATGTCAACCGTCTGCAGTCTTTGCAAACGATCAAGCAGCGCATCCTTCTCTTCAGCATCGAGCCCCAAGCGCGTAAGCTCCTTCTTGACGCGCGCCGTCTCCTGTGCCCAATACTTGCGAACCTTGTCGTGCATCCTGAGCGCTGTGGCCTTATCGATAGAAACTACCATAGCCTTACCTTGAAAGCCCCGCCCAAGAAAATGCCGGACGATATCCTTGGCGATAGTATCAAGGCGTTCATCTCTGGTCAGGATATGGTACCGCTGACCAAGTAACTGCTGTAGACGGTTTTCCTGGGCCTCATCCAGTCCGGCATCCTCAACGATTCTGTAGATGTCCTCGTTAAGGGTTGGGTTCACCAACTGCAATTCCGGTGTCCGGTTCTCGTAGAACAACGAAACTGTCGCGTTATCGTCGACGGACTGCTGGAAATCATAAATGGAGACATAGTCGCCGAAGACCTCGCGAGTGCGCTCTTCTCCGGCGATGAGCGGCGTCCCGGTGAAAGCAAGGAACAGGGCATTCGGCAGGGCGCTGCGCATGTTCAAGGCCAGAGTGTCGTATTGACTCCTGTGAGCTTCATCAGTGAGAACGACAACGTCCCGCCGATCACACAGCTTTTCAGTCGTTTGAAACTTGTGAATCAGCGTGAAGATATAACGATGATTCCCGGCGAGCAGTTCGCGAAGGTGTTCCCCGCTCGTTGCGTGGCACTCTTTGCTCTCAGCTTCGCTCACCGCCCCGCACGCTTTGAACGTCTTGGCGATCTGATCATCCAGCTCCACGCGGTCCGTGACGACCACGAAGGTCCAATTGCCGGGGATCTTCCGCAGAATTTTCTGCGCGAAGAACACCATTGAATAGGACTTCCCCGCGCCCTGGGTGTGCCAGAAGACGCCGCCGCGGCCGTGGCCAGCAGCACGCGCCTTCATGCTTGCCGCGATCGCGCTGTTCACGCCGAGGTACTGATGGTTCTGGGAAACGATCCTGGTCTGCCCTGACTTGAGCTCGAAGAAAATCGTGAAGTTCTCAAAGATATCCATGAGGCGCGTCTTGTCGCACAAGCCGGTAATGATCGTGCTCAAGGACAGCTTGCGCGGCTCGGCCTCGTTGGCAATCCTCTTCCATTCGAAGAACCGGTCCCAGTCCACAGTAATAGACCCGACGCGGCTTTCCGTGCCGTTGGACACGATCATGAACGCGTTATACCAGAACAGGGGCGGGATGCCGTTCTGCGCGTGCTTATAGCTCGTCAGGTTCTCGTCGAAGGCGTTCCGGACTGAAACGGATGGCTTTTTGAACTCGAGGATAACCAGCGGCAGCCCGTTCACGAATCCGACTATGTCCGGGCGGCAAGTATAAAGCGGCCCGGTGAAGGTGATCTGACGGATGGCGAGGAAGTCATTTTCCGCCGGATTGTCCCAATCCATGACTCGGACCCGCTCCGGACGCTGGCCGCCGCGCTCGGGGTCCGGGACAGACACAGGGACGCCTTCCTTAAGCAAGCCGTAGATTTCCCGGTTGGCGGCCACAAGCTCCATGGCGGACCGGTCACGCGTGAGCTCGGTGATTGCCGTTCCAATCGCTTCTGTCGGCAGCCTGGGGTTGAGTTTGATGAGCGCCTTACGCAGCCG
>CAYIQK010000077.1:0-6587 GCA_964365515.1 uncultured Planctomycetales bacterium
GGAAGAACCCGCCGGGCAATAGGAAAGATTCGTTTTTTGTATTGTGTGAGCATCATAGCGTTGTTATAATACTACTTGTCACATCATGAAAGTGAGGGGAGGGGAATATGCCGGAACAATATGATTTCAAAAAAGAATGGGAAAAGGCGAAAGAGCAATTGGCCAAGTTCAGTCAAGAAGCTTTTGTGATGGCCAAGAAGGGGGAAAAGGGAATCGTTGAATTGTCTCGCGTGGGGAAATTGCATTTGGACGCGACGGCCCTCAATCTCAAGAGGGAACAGCTCTATTATCTGATTGGGAAAGAGTATGTCAGATCCAAATCTTCTCAGAAGCCGACGGAAAAGTTGACGAATTTGTTGGAAGACCTTGAAAAGACCGAGCGGGAACACAAGGCGTTGAAAAGAAAAATCGACCAGCCCAAGAAGTGACTCTTCCTTTCGAAAGCCGCTTTGAATCTACCGACGCGGCATGCCATAAACTCGTTTTGTGTCTTTTGATTTTCTTCATCTTTCCGTCGGGCGTCCATGCCCAGCCTCCGGATTCTGCATCTCCAACCGTTGAAGTTGTCATTGACGGCAAAGAATATGCTTCTGTTCACGCCTATAAACGGGAAAAACTCAAAGCCAGATTAAAAACTGCACTCATCCCTACTGATTGGCGTGAATTCAACGATCGGGAATTATGCGTGATCATCGAAGAACTGTCTCAATCGAAAAATGCGGCAGGTCCTGCGCAGAAGCCCGCAGAGAATGACACGCCCATGAAACCCAATGAAGAGAATGCTGTCCATGAGCAGATGCAGGAAATGCTGCAGGATTTCTTGGCAACGCATGATGATGTCCAGCCGGTCGAGGTGGATCCCGCCAAAGTCAAGACCATCCTGATCCAGCCCAAGCCAGATCCCAGGCAAGATGAACCGGTAATGAAAAAGTGAAAAAGTGAAAAAAGTGAAAACTTGACTATGGGAGGGACAGATAGTATAATAGCCGCGTTTATTGATTCGGGAAAACGGCTGAGATTGATATCAAGAAGATAAGGAGGAGGAAAAATTGGTTCTACTCAAGGAGAAAAAAACAGAAGTGATCGATAGCTTCAAGATCCATCCGCAGGATACGGGATCTTCCATCGTTCAGATCGCGTTGTTAACGGAGAAGATCAATTGCCTTACGGGGCATTTTCAGGCCCACAAGAAGGATTTTCATTCTCGTCGGGGTCTTTTGATGATGATCGGTAAAAGACGCGGTCTTTTATCCTACCTCCAGAAAACGGATCCTCAGAAGTATCAAGAGACGATCTCAAAACTCAATTTGCGCAAATAATCGGGGTAAATCATGAATACTATAGGGCGTATAGAAATTCCCTTCGGGGCTCAGAATTTAATCATTGAAACCGGAAAGCTTGCGAAACAGGCCAACGCGGCCGTAACGGTCACCTGCGCTGGGACAGTTGTTTTAGTCACCGTCTGCATGTCCAAGAAGCCGAAAGAGGGTGTGGATTTTTTCCCTCTGATGGTGGAATATCAGGAGAAGACCTATTCGGCAGGGCGTATCCCGGGTGGTTTTTTCAAACGTGAGGGACGTCCCACCCAGAAAGAGATCCTCACCTCCAGGCTGATCGACAGGCCTTTGCGGCCTCTTTTTCCTGAAGGGTTCCGTTATGAGGTTCAGATCACCGCTACCGTCTTGAGCAGTGACGGGGAAAACGATCCGGATGTGCTGGCGATTGTTGGGGCCTCCAGCGCCATGGCCATCTCCGATATCCCTTTTGACGGGCCTGTTGGGGCTCTTCGCGTGGGGATTGTTGACAATCAGTTTGTGATCAATCCGACCTATGCCCAGAGAGAGCAGAGTCCTTTGGATTTGGTTGTGGCAGGTGTTGGGGATGGGATTGTCATGGTTGAGGGAGAGGCCGATGAGGTTGCGCAGGAAAAAATCATTGAGGCCTTCCGATTCGCTTCCGAGAAAATTCAGGTCATCCGTGAACTCCAGAATGAATTTCGCGCACAAGTCGGTTTACAGAAGGCTAAGGTCGAATTGTATCAGCCTCATCCGGAACTGAAAAACAAAGTTTTCAAAATAACTCAGGGGCGTTTGACTGGGATTTATAAGATCGGAGAGAAAGAACAGCGGGAAGAGGCCTTGAGGGCGCTCTTGGATGAGGTTGTCAGTGACATGTCGGTTTTTGACGCGTACAAAGTTGACGATCGTGAGATCACCAATGCCGATATCAAGATTTTGTTTGACCAGATTGAATATGAGGAGGTCCGTCGGTTGATTTTTGAGGAACACAAGCGGGCCGACGGCCGGGGCTTAACGGATCTGCGGGATATCGCCTGCGAGGTCAATGTCCTTCCGAGGACGCACGGCTCAGGTTTGTTCACCAGAGGCCAGACGCAGAGTCTGGCGGTTGTGACCTTGGGGACGCGCCGAGATGAGCAGATGGTCGAGGCCCTCGACGGGCTTTCGTATAACAATTTTATGCTGCATTACAATTTTCCATCCTTTAGCGTTGGGGAAACCAAGCCGATGCGTGGTCCTGGACGGCGGGAAATCGGCCACGGCGCTCTGGCGGCCAAGGCCTTGAGGGCGGTGATGCCGAATAAGGACCAATTCCCCTACACGATACGTGTGGTCTCGGAGATCTTAGAATCCAACGGGTCTTCCAGCATGGCCAGTGTCTGCGCCGGGTGTTTGAGCCTTATGGATGCCGGTGTTCCCATCTCGGAAGCCGTTGCCGGTATATCGATTGGTCTTATCACCAAGGGCGGGCAATGGCGTCTTTTGACCGACATCATGGGATTGGAAGATCATTTCGGTGACATGGACTTCAAAGTGGCCGGCACCCGTAATGGCATCACGGCCATTCAGTTGGATGTGAAGATCCCGGGAGTGGCGATGGATGTGATCACCAAGGGCATCGAACATGCCCAAGAAGCCAGGATGATCATTTTGGATAAGATGCGCGCGGTCATCGCCAAGCCGAATGACGACATATCAAAATTTGCCCCGAGGATTGTGACTGTGCAGATCCCTTCCGATAAAATAGGCGAAGTGATCGGTCCCGGAGGCAGGATGATCAAAAAAATCATCGATGAGACCGGGGTGGAATCCATTGACATTGAAGATGATGGAAAGGTTTTGATCGCTTCCACAAGCAAAGAGTCGGCCCAGAAGGCGCTGGAGTACATCAATGGATTGGTTGTGCTTCCTGAAGTTGGAAAAATCTACGATGCCGAAGTTGTGAAAGTCGCTAACTTCGGGGCCTTCTGCGAATTCCTCCCGGGGCGGCAGGGTCTTGTTCATGTTTCGGAGTTTTCGGACAAGTACGTGAAGGACGTCAGTACGGTTGTCAAGGTCGGTGATCGGTTTAAGGTCAAGCTCATCGAGATCGACCAGATGAAGCGTATGAATTTGAGTAAAAAGCAGGCCGAAACGGCGGGACCAGAGGCCGTATGAACCGTGAGACGGCAGGTGTCTCACCCATCGGATGAGGCCTGACGGATTTGCGCGATCCTGTGATCTCTGCCAACAATGAAACAGGAACATATCAGCGAGATTAAGGCTGTCATCATCCTAGCCATTGGGATGATCCTGCTGGCAAGCCTGATTTCCTTCGTCCCTGAAGATCTCCCCTGGTATACCTCTCATCCCAATATTCCGGCTCACAATCTTATCCGTGTGACAGGGGCCTATACGGCCGGCTCGTTACTTTTCGTCTTCGGTTACAGCGCTTACCTTCTTGTAGTTCTTTTGTTCCTTTGGAGCTGGAACAAATTCTCGCTGAGAAAATTGGGTTTCTCGTGGACTAAGTTCTTGAGTTTTGTTGTCTTATTCTGTGTCCTCAGTACATGGATTGGGATGACGGGATCGCCTGAGAATTCGCTGCGTTTTCACAGAGCGGGGATTGCCGGTCTTCTTCTTTCCGACTTCCTCATGAAGTATTTGGGAGATGTTGGGTCTTATATCATTCTGGTGACGTTGGGCACGCTTTCCGTGATCCTCTGCGGGGAGGTCCTGGTCGCGCCGTTATTTCTCAAAGGGATGGGTGGGATCAAAGAACTCTTCTTGGCCATGAAAATACCCCGTCAAGAACAACGGAAAAGAGATTTTTCCGTTAGTCCTAAGGTCAGTGTTAATCAAGGACTGGCTGTGGAAATTCTGTCGAAGACGGAAGAATCATCTCACCCTGAAATTTCGGAGAAATTTCGGGTGCGAAGCCTCCCCGACAGGGGGGTACTGAATCCTGGGAATCTTCCAGGTTCCTCAGGGCAGATTTTCAAAGTTCGGAAGATGGAAAAAAAAGAAGAAAATAAGATTTCCTCAGAGGTTTCTCCGACGGAAACAGCTAAAATCGTCGGGGAATATCGGATCCCCTCGATGGATCTGCTGGAAAATCCGCCGCCGGTTTCAACAGGAAAACTGCAGGACAGCTTGATCAACGGCGCCAAATTGCTGGAGGAGACCCTGGCGGATTTTGGCGTGACGGCCCGTGTGGTTCATGTCGAGCGGGGGCCGGCGATCACACGCTATGAATTGGAACCTTCCCCGGGGACGAAGGTGCAGAAGTTTACTACGCTATCGGATGACATCGCCCTGGCGATGCGGGCCGCGGCGGTCCGGGTGGTGGCTCCCATCCCTGGCAAAAACCGGGTGGGAATCGAGGTCCCCAATACGGATTTTTCGATCGTGTATCTGAAGGAGGTTTTGTCCACTCATGAATTCCGGTCCTCGAAATCCAGATTGACCTTGTCGCTGGGAAAGGATATCTCAGGGAAACCCATGGTGGCGGATCTGGCGGAGATGCCGCATCTTTTGATTGCGGGAACCACCGGTTCGGGCAAGACTGTATGCGTCAACGGTATCGTCATGTCCATGCTTTTGAACGCATCGCCGGAGGAAGTGAAATTCGTGATGGTGGACCCCAAGATGGTGGAGTTGGCACCGTATAATGATATTCCCCATTTGCTTTGTCCCGTGGTGACGGAGCCTCAGAAGGCGGCGGCGGCGCTTTTTTGGGTGGTGAGCGAAATGGAGAGCCGTTACCGGAAACTGTCTGGAGAGGGGGTCCGCAATCTTCAAGGGTACAACGCCCGCGGGCATAAGATGCCTTACATTGTGCTGATTATCGACGAATTGGCGGATCTGATGCAGGTCTCGGCGAAAGCGGTGGAGAGTTCCATCACGAGGATCGCCCAGTTGTCCCGCGCGGTCGGGATTCATCTCATTCTGGCCACCCAGAGACCTTCCGTGGATGTCATCACAGGCGTGATCAAGGCGAATTTTCCGGCCCGCATTTCTTTCAAAGTGGCCTCCAAAGTGGATTCCCGCACGGTTTTGGATATGAACGGCGCGGAGAGTCTTCTGGGACGGGGCGACATGCTTTTCATCAAACCCGGTGATGCCAAACCGACCCGTGGGCAATGCAGTTTTGTCAGGGACGAGGAGATCAACCGTGTCATTCGTTTCATCAAGGATCAACAGGCCCCCGCTTACGATGAAAGCATCACCAAAAACCAAAAAAGCGGCGGCGGCCTGGGTTCAGATCAATCCGATGAATATTACGATGAGGCAGTGCGCTTGGTGATTGAGACGAATCAGGCCTCCGTTTCGATCCTTCAGCGGCGCTTACGGCTTGGGTACACCCGGGCGGCGCGGCTCATCGATATGATGGAACAGAGTGGACTTGTGGGGCCTTATTGCGGCAGTAAACCCAGGGACATTCTGATTGACCGTGAGCAATGGTTGTTGGAAAACATGAAAAATAAACCCGAAGGGCAAAGTTAGGCTTTCTAAAATGCAACCGACAGAACAAGGATCTTTATTGAAGGCCAGCCGAGAAGCGAAGGGGCTGTCGTTGGATGCCGTTCACGAAGGCACAAAAATCCCTATGGATGCGTTGCGGGCCATCGAGGAAGGTTACAACGTCCGGAGTCTTTCTCCATTTTATTTGAAGGGATTCATCAAGATGTATGCCGAATATCTCGGTATCAACGTGAGCGACCCGACAGAGGAAGGGACGAAATACAATCCATCCTCTTTGCGGCCCGCCGAGGTCAGAGCCCCGGGATTTGATCTTGGGCAGTGGAACTCAAAAATCTGGACACGCAAGAGGAAACAGCAGATCGTTATCGCTGTAGCTGTGATTCTGATTGTTTTTATTTCCTTTAAGACTGTTACTTTTTTCACTCATAGAAAACCAAAAGTAGCATCGAGTCTCCCAAAAAATCGCAAAACGATTTCGGTGGCGGGGCACCCCAAGGTCGAGAAAGCGGAAAAAGAGGATGTTGTTGCCCTGGAGAATATCCGTATTGGGGAAATTATCGGCGAGAAAAAGGCTGCAAAGACCATTGCCGGGAAGACAGAATTCCCCAAACAGATCCCGCCGCAGACGGTTTATACCGCAAACCCTTCTGCCGTTTTGCCCGCCTCTTCAGGCAAAGAACAGACGCAGAAAAATGTCACTCTCACCGTCCGCTCGCGCAAGGACAGCTGGCTGAGGGTCAAGACGGATGGGGTTGTCGTTTTTCAGTCGTCTCTGGGGAAGGGGGCGGTGGAAACGTGGGTGGCCAGCGAACAAATCGAGATCTC
>CAYIQK010000078.1:0-6584 GCA_964365515.1 uncultured Planctomycetales bacterium
TGACATTTCCCAATTTCTTGATGGGACTGATGATGGACATGATCGAACCAAAAAAGAGAATAAAAACTCCGAACGAAAGCCCGCCTCCAACGACAATCCGCCCGATCCAAAGGATCACGGCCACGCCGCAAACGGCCCCGAAGACCTCAGTGATGGGAGGGATCACAATCAGCCGTTTGATCGACTTCATCTTCAATTTATAATAATCATGATTCTGTGCTCGGAAGCGATTTTTTTCGTATTCTTCCATGCAGAAGGCCTTCACCACTCTGATCCCGGAAATTGTTTCAAGTAAAAGGCTGTTGATATCCGCCATCTTCTCCTGTGTCCCTTTAGAGATCTTGTGAAGACGCCGTCCGATCTTGGCCATGGGAATGCCGATCAGCGGAAAGACAACAAAGATGATGAATGCCGCCTTCGGGTAAATGGAAAAGGCGATACAAACAAACATGACGATCACGAAACTCTGACGGACGAGATCTGTCAGACCGTACGAGACGGCATTTTCGACGACATTGACGTCATGCGTGATGCGCGAAATCAGCTCTCCCGTACGCTTCTCGCTAAAAAAATCCAGAGAAAGATCCTGGATCTTTTCATAGAGACGGTAACGGATATCCCTCATCACCTTCTGAGAGACATCGCTCATCAGGTATTGATAACAAAAGACAAACAAATTCTTGACGATGAGCGCCGCCACCACAACGACAGGAAAAATCCAAAAAAGCGTCTGCGGGTCCATGTCGTTAAGTCTTTGAACGATTCCTGTAATAAATTCGGGGAGTTTATTGGGGATGACAATTTTTTTATTATTGAAGATGCGGTCGGTCATGGGGACCAGGAGAGACAGCTGGAACCCCTCAAAAAGACTGGCGACCAGCATGGTGACGATCGCTATCCACAGAAGCCGCAGGTGGCCGCGAAGAAATCGTAGAAGTCTGAAATAATTCTTTATCATTAACAAAAATCCCACACAACCGACGGAATAATGTGAGGGATATTACCATAGCGGTTGACTTTTGTCGAGGCATTTGTTATATTGGCAAGCAAACCATGGCAAAAATCAAAATCGCAATCATCGGAATCGGTCATCTGGGCTCCAAACACCTGAGAGTCTACAGTGAATTGAAGGATCTTGTTGAAATCATAGGTATTTGTGACATCAAACGGGATCAGACCTTGGAATTGGCACGGCAATATCAAGTGCCTTTTGTGGACGACTATCGAAAACTCGCCGGCCGGATTGACGCGGTGGATGTCTGCGTCCCGACACAATCCCATCATGAGGTGGCCGAATTCTTTCTCAAAGGCGGCATTCACACCTTCATCGAGAAACCCATAACCGCCACAACCCGCCAGGCGGATGAACTGATCAAAATTGCCGGAGAAAACGATCTCAGACTGCAGGTCGGCCATGTTGAGCGATTCAACTCCGCCTTTGAGTCCATCAAGCATTTCACCCTTAAGCCTCTTTTCATTGAATGCCACCGCTTAAACCGCTTTCCCAACCGTTCTTTAGACATTGGCGTTGTGATGGATCTCATGATTCATGACATCGACATTGTCTTAGGGCTCGTTCGGTCTCCGATCAAAGACATCCGGGCCGTGGGTGTCAACGTCTTGACGCCCTTGGAAGATATCGCCAGCGCCCGTCTGACCTTCGAAAACGGCTGTGTCTGCAACCTGACCGCCAGCCGGATCTCGGAAGATGTGATGCGCAAAATCCGCCTCTTTCAGAAAGACACCTACATCTCCTTAGACTACGTCAAACAGGAAGCCTTCATTTATAAACGACACGAACAGCAGATCCTCAAACACAATCTTCCGATCGAAAAAGAAGAGCCCCTCAGAAAAGAGATCGAACATTTCTTGGAATGCATCCGGGATCATCAAACCCCCATTGTCTCCGGCGAGGAAGCCAAGGAAGCCCTGCGCGTGGCATTAAAAATCAGCAGACAGATATGGAAAAACCAAAAAAACATATCATCATAGTCGCCGGTGAGGCCTCAGGCGATATGCATGCGGCGCATCTGGTGGAAGAGCTCAAGGGGCTGGATCCCTCCATCACGTTTTCGGGGCTCGGCGGCCCCAAGATGATGGCCGCCGGCGTCGAGATCTATGAAGACCTCACGCCCATGGCCGTCATCGGGTTCATCGAAGTGATCAAACATTACCCGAGGATCAAAAAAACCTTCGACCTGATCCTTGATAAAGTGCGTCAGATCAAACCTTCCGCGGTCGTTCTGGTGGATTATCCGGGATTCAATCTCCGGCTGGCCGCGAAGGTGAAAGAACAAGGCATTAAAGTCATTTATTACATCAGTCCTCAGGTCTGGGCGTGGAAAGAAAACCGTGTTCACCAGATCAAAAAATATGTGGATCAGATGCTTGTCCTTTTCCCCTTTGAGCGGGATTTTTATGCCCGCTTTGGTATCAAGGCTCAGCATGTCGGACACCCGTTGGTTGATACGGTGAAGGCCCAACATTCAAAGGACGAGTTTCGAAAAATCCATGGGTTGTCCTCCGAAAAGCTAACCATCGGCATCCTGCCCGGTTCACGGCAAAACGAGATCAAAAATCTCCTGCCCATCATGCTGGAGGCGGCAGAGATCCTCTCCAAAGAATTCGCCAACTTACAATTTCTCATTATGAAAGCCCCCACCATTGCCCGGGCCGTCATCGAACGCCATATCCCTCAAACATTGTCCTCCATCAGGATCATCGAAGAGCAGACCTATGATGGGATCAACGCCTGCGATCTGTGCATGGTGGCCTCAGGAACAGCGACGCTGGAGACCGCCATCCTCCAGAAGCCGATGGTTGTCGTTTATAAAACGTCTCTTCTGACGTGGATGTTGGCCAAATGGTTTGTCAAGATTCCCTGCATCGGATTGGTGAATGTCGTGGCAGGGAAAAAAATCGTTCCGGAATGTCTGCAGTTTCAAGCGACCGGAATTCACATCGCTCACGAATTGCGGGATATTTTTACGGATGAATTGAAGATCGCGGAAATCAAAATCAATCTCAAAAAGATCAAGGATGCATTAGGTTTAGGGGGATCCAGCCGAAGAACCGCTCAGGAAATCCTCAAGGCGATCGCCATTTAGGAGGATTCCACACCCTCATCCGGCAGATACAAAATCGGCTCCATAACAACACCCGCCTTCTTCTCAGCCTCTTTGAATAGCTTGTTCTGAGAATACTTCACCGCGTTGCGGATGTCATTCCATTCCAACAAAAGAATGATTTCATTGGGGTCTTCGGTATTACGGAAAATTTGAAAACTTCGCTCGCCGCTCGCCTTACGAAGGATTGCGGCGGAGTCGAATATCTTCTTCCATTTCTGAAAGTCTTCCACTTTCTGACGAACGACCATCCAGGCCATTGGATTCTCCTTTCATTAAACCCGCGGCGTTAGAATAGCACAGGAGATCAAATGGACTCAAGGACTTTTTGAGGAATCCAAGCAATCTTTCCATCAGGCCGTTTGATTTTTATCCATCCCCCCTCAATCTTCAAAATCTTGATTTTCGCCCCCTCATTCAGTGAAAAATGAACAGTCGCGTCTTCCCGGGGTTCAAATTTGGCCTCTGTCTTTTCCACCACAACGGCCAGATTCCTTTCTGCCTGGATTTTGATGATGAAGCCGGAACCGTAGAGAATCCAAACGGCGGTCAAAACGCCGATGATTCCTTTTTGGAATCTGACAGACCATTTCAGATATAAAGACAAAAGATGCGCAATGCCGATCAGCAGACTCAAAAAAATGATGATCACAAGCATCTCAGCACGGGTATAAAATTGAATATAACTGTCGATGAGTCCCTCCCCAAAACTCATTGCGTTCTTGACAATATTCTGCCCAGACTGAGAAAGGACATAGCGGTAGTTGAAATTCAAATCGCTGTCTCGCGGGATGAGACGCCTGGCGCGTTCGTAATTCAAGACGGCCCGTCCCAGATCCCCTTCCTTAAAATAGCTGTTGCCAAGGTTGTAATAAAGCGCGCCGCTCTCCCTGCCTTTTTGCAGGATCTCTTCGTATCGCCTGATCGCTTCCTCGTAGCGGCCGTCCCTGTAAGCGAGACCAGCGGACACAAACTGAGATATGGCCCGGCCATCCAGTGTGGATGAACCCGAATCTTGAGCATGAACACCCTGGCAATGTCCACCCAGCCACCCCAGCAGAATTGCCAGACAATACAGCATTTTTCTGATATTCATTCTTATGGAAGGCTTCATTTCAAATGCCTTTCAAGATGATCGATGATCCGCTCGACCCTCTCATAACTCTCCGCCAGCGTCTCTTCATGAATTGTCGCCGGGGCATAACGGACGGCGTCGCATTCTTCAAACGCGATACGGATTTCGTCAATCCTTTGGGCCTCAATTGGCCCCGACAACCTTGACTGCACGGTTTCAAATGTGACGGCTCCCGGCGGAAGATGAAGTTTATTCCCCAAATATCCCTGCAATGTCTTGAAAAGAGTCGTATAAAATTCCGCCCCCTGCTTCAATTCCTTGAACTTCTTGGCCTGCCGTAACCCATGCCGCGCCTGCCGGGGCGCCAACAGACGTCTGGCGTAGACAATATCCGTCTGAATCCTGTGGGTTCTCATATAAATCACATAGGAAACTGCCCATAGCCCCACACACAGCCCCATCAGAATATAAAACCATAGCTCATGATAAAAACGCCGGCCGACAGGATAAAAATCTCCGGGATCGTCCTTGATAAAGACAATATCATGTCCCAATGTCTCCAGCGTTCTTGTGTCAATGGGTCTGTCCATCCCAACGACCTTCAATTCCTGCGTGTTGGCTGTCTTACGGATCGTCACCGGAAAAGGCCCCTTTGAAACCGTCTGATATTTATCCAAACTGGGATCGAAATAGGAGAAACGGATGGCGGGGACCTGCGGGATTTTCTCAGATTCTGGAATAATGACCTGTTCCAACTTTTTGCTTTGGTCATCCTCTTTGATCTGCGGATCATAAACCTTGAACTCCTCCAGATGCCGGAAGGCGGGCAATTCAACCCCTTTCAGATAACCGTCGCCGCGCACATTCATTTTGACGGTCAAAGGATCTCCCACGTTGACCTCCGATGGAGCGACGGAGGCCTCAAACTCAAAACGGCCGACGGCACCGGAGAAATCCTCCGGTCTTCCTTCCTGTGGGAGCGGCAATACATTGAGGGTGACCTCCTCCGACTGCAAAACGATCGGCTGCTTTTCATAACGATCAAAAAAAGTATTGAAAAAATCGTCGTCAAAGACGCTCTGCCGGTCGAAAGGGGATCTCTGCGTGGAGGATCTGCCGACAAGATTGCAATCCAGCTTCGCCGGACCGAGCGTCATTTTGCCGGGACGTGTCGGATAGACATTGGCATCGAACTCGACGACATTGTAACGAACACCTCCAATCGTTTGTTCATATTGCCGTGGCTGGCCGAAGGTGTCAACATCGATACCGATCTGCTTGAGTTCCGGGAAATGGACATCCGCAACCGACAAATCCTTGACAAACAAGATGACTTTTACAGGCAGACGTTCATTGATGTAAAGCTCTTGTTTGGGAGTCTTCAAAACCAAAAAAATCCTGTCTTGAAGCATGGGGGACTTCTGTTGACCAGGATCCTGTGCGGCTGCCGGAGTATCGACCACTTCAATGTCAATGGGTTCACTGGTGTAAGTCTGAGTACCGACAGAAATACTCACCGCTGGAATGTGAAGCGCCCCTGTCTTGAGCGGCAGAAGAGAATACGCAAACGTTTTGGAACTGGAATATTGGCCATTGACAATGCTCACACGCGTTGAAGGTCCGACATACCTCACCTCAAAACCGTCCACATCCGGCAGTTTGATCTCCGAAACATCGGAGCTTCCCTCAACGGTCAGCATCAGTCGTATCCAAGACCCCAACGACACCTTGTTCCTATCGACTTCCGCTCGGAAGCTGATATCTTGAGCTAACCCTGGGCCTGACGACAAATTCCAGATACAAAAGGATAAAGCAAAAATATTCGCGAGAATGGCGAAACGGTTTCTCATGAATTCTACCAATCTTTCAATACCGGCGCCGTGTCTGTGTGCCCCTGGAAGACATTGAGAAGGCCTTTCGGCTCCTCAGTCTGTTGATAATTTTCCAGCAATTTTTGTGCCTCGGATTCGGTCAATGTCTGCGGATCTAAGGACTCAGGTTTGACGGAACTGTCCTGATCCTTTCGCTCATCCCCATGGTTTTCCTTGGGCGAACCCTGGGATTCCGCCGACTGATCCTCCCTCTCTTTTTGCTGTGAGGCTTCTTCATTTTGATCATCCTGCTGGCTTCCTGATTGTACTTGCTGATTTTCCGGCTGTCCTGTCGGATCTTTCTTTTGTGGCGGGGTTTGCTGATCGTTACGCTGATTGTCTTGAGGGGAAGAATCCTTCTTTCCCTCCTGCTTCTGATTTTGCTGGTCTTGATGAGATTGTTCTTGTTTCTTCAATAGGCGTTCCAATTCCTTTTTCACAAACTCGTGATTGTGTAAGGCATCGTCATCGTCTTTTTTAATCGCCAGGGCATCCTCGTATTGTTTGAGGGCA
>CAYIQK010000079.1:0-6558 GCA_964365515.1 uncultured Planctomycetales bacterium
TCTGAAGAGGCTTTAAGACGAATCGCCGGCAGTCCGGTGGAATCCGCCTCGCCGGTGGAAGAGTCAGCCAAGATCACTCCCGGAGTGGACTTGGCCGCCGCCTCGCCGGTGACGGTGAGGGCCATAGAGAATCAGGCGGAAATGCTGGAAATCATTCATCGCTGGCATGCCCAGATGAGGGCAGACAAGAAAGAGGATAGGATATTTAAGGAAGACAACTGGGAGAATTATATCAATGGCTTTGGTAATGAAGGAAAGCTTTTTGTCGCCCAGCGGGATGGAAAAATCGAGGGAGCGCTTTTTGCGCTTGGAAAAGGTGCTGATGTTTCGATCGTGCCTATTAGAGTGACGCCCGGTTTTGAGGGGAACGGAATTGGGACAAGATTGGTCGGTGAAGTGGCAAACGCTTATCCGCAGGCCCGTATCTATGCGAAACCGATGGATGAGAAGGCCAAGGCCTTCTTTACAAAGAACGGTTTTGAGCCGATAGATGCCCCCACAGGATATTTGAAATTGGTAAATATAGACATGCTAAAAGTTAGGCTAGAGCTAAAGGGCAGCGGCTCTGTGCCGGAAGTCTCTCCCATGTCGGCCCCGGAGAATCCTGATATCGCCTCCTCGCCGGCAAAAGAACAAAGAGTCGCGAATAATACTGTTCGGTCGACGGTCAGCAGCCCGGCGGGCCGTGTGGCGCGGGATGCTTCCTCCCCGCTGTTGAATAACCGCACCATTGTCAGCGTTATTGACACGATGGATAAGAACGCTCCCAACGGTTTAGGGAAGATGGCATTGGAATTTGCAAAAGGAGTGGCGGGGAATAATGAAAATCTTACGCAAATTATCTTCTACCGTGTCGATGGTGAAACAAAAGCGGGTGGGGTCCCGGAGGATATTTCCATTGGAGGCAGTCGGATTGTTTTCAAGCCTTATACGACGCAGACGCTCCGTGCCCAATTGGAAAGTCTGTATGAGACAGAGAAAGGGAAAGGCGGCATGTCCCTGGTGACGCATATCCCTCTGCTGGAGGAAGGCGAAACAAGTATACAGTTTGCACAAGAAAAAAAGATACCCTTTAGTGTGCATCTTTATGCCGGAGGCCCGTCCTCCAGGGCCCAGTGGTCAACAGATGTATATGACAGACTTAGGAGATTGAAGGAACTTTTGGAAGGGAAGCCAGTCCTCACATTGAGCGAAGACGCCGCGCGGAATATGAGAAAGTATGGGTTTAACGCAAAGGCAACCGGGACGATTATTGATACCGAGAAGTTTCGTCCTATAACGGCCGAGGAGATGGCGGAGGTCCGTTCCCTTAGAACGGGTAAGAATATCAAGGATAACGATGTCGTTTTATTGTTCCCTAACAGGATGGACAGAGCTAAAGGTTTTGAAGTTGTGATCCATGCCATCAATGAATTAACAAGGGGGCACGATGGTATTAAGAATATCAGAGTGATTTTCGCAGGTGAAGAAGTGAAAGAAGAAATGGTAGTTTTTGAGGACAGGGAAGGGAAAAAAGCGCGCAAATCATTGCTCGAGTATTATAAGCAAAACTATCTTGAAGACCGTCCTCATTTACAAGGTAAGCTCGAATTTATAGGGCCGCAATCTCAAGAGGATTTGCGCAAATGGTATGCCGCGGCGGATATCGTTGTGCTCCCCAGCTTGTTTAATGAGGGGATCCCCGGGGTTATTTTAGAGGCGGAACAAATGGGGAGGCCGGTGATCGCCTTCGACATCCCCGGCGTTAATGAGGCTATCAAAGACCGTAAGACAGGATTGTTGGTCCAGCCAGACGAGAGAGGTGGGGTATATAACGCGGAGAATTTTGCCAATGCTATAAGAGAATTAGTACAGGCCCCTGATGATGCACGCGAGAAAATGGGAAAGGAGGGGACGAAATTCGTTTCAGAGGCAGAGGCGTTTTCCCCGGAACGTGTTATCGGGAAAATCGAACAGGCCTATGCTGATGCCATTGCTAACGCCTCTTCTGCTTCGCCGGTGAAGGTTGTGGAGAAGCGGGATATCGCCTCTTCGCCGGTTGTCAAAGGCGATTTGGTTTACGTTCCTGGTATCGACGGCTGGCTCAAGGTCGGGAAGGTCGAGGAAATTATGGAAGGGCCGGATCAATATGGCCTGCCCGGTTCGCAGATGAGGGTTCGGTTCAGTGAGACGGAAACAGGATTATACGATTATAAGAACTTTGAAAAAATGAGTGGTGTCGGTGTCGTGACGCCGCAAACGCCTGAGAAGTTAGGCCTGAAAGAAGGAGGCGAGCCTCTGAAGGCATTCGAGGCGCAGGTACAGAATATGGCCGGAAAGTCCTGGGAAGAATTCATCGCCCGGTTCGGCCAGCCTTCCTCGACGGAGAAAGGGCCGAAGAAAATCGTCTCCAGCCCGGCTGAGCATTCGCAGGGGGCGTGGACGGACAAGGCCGTGTCTTTTTATAGAAGTCATGGCGCTGACGCGTGGGTCGGGTTCTTTGATATCAGCAAATTGAGCGACCGCAACAAGGTCCTTGGCAGAGACGCGGCGGACGAAATTGTTATCAAAGAGGTTGTGGCCGCCGTGAAGGGAGGGCTTGAGGAGTCCAGTATCGGCACGGATCTGCATTACGCCGGAGGTGATGAGATCAGGGTCTTCTTGCCGCCTCAGTTGACGGCCGGTGAGGTTAAAACCATATTTGAGAATATTCAGAACAGGATCAGGGACCAGATTCAGGGCAGGTACGTCGCCGCGCGTTTGGTTGATGTTGATCAGGCCCGGCTGGAAGATGCCCTGGCAGTCCTGGATGAAAATCCGCGTATTGTAAAAACAGTTCAACTTCCGGCCCTTGACAGGCAGGGAAGCGCCGCGAAGCAGCCGTTTATCTATTTCAGGAAGGAGAAAGCCGAAGACGCGGGTGAAGTTTTACGGAATATACTGGATACAGCCGCTGGAAAAGGATTCGCGGTCGAGGCCAGGCTTGAGCCGGAGATCTCGATCCCGTGGGCGCCCGCTGGCGCCGTGAAGGTCAGCGACAGCGGTATTCCGAATATCAGTCGGCTTTCAGATACCGCCAGGGTGGGAATCGCCATGGCTGAAGCGGAATATTCCCAGCGGCTGGAGAAAAATGCCGACGGGCTGGTCAGGGTCGGCCTGTCCGCGCGTCCTTTGCAGGATCAGAAGAGGTTGGCCTCGGCGCGGGATACTCGCAGTCTGGAAGCCGCAAGGGCGGATATCCGCAGAGCCATGATTGAATCCGGTATCGCTGAAGAATATATGGAGCCGGTCAACCCGGTGGTCCTGCGGGATTATCTTGGGCCCATCATCAGCAAAATCCTGCGCGGAGAGAAAGCCGCTTCGCGTAACTTCGTGCGCGGCCCGCCGGATGACTTTTACAGCATTTTCAAGAGAGATGGCAGCCGTCTTCAGGCGGTTAAGGTTTTCGCCCGTTACCAGGCTTTGTCTGATGAGGTTGAAGAGAAGTTTATCGCCGCCGCCGGATCCCGCGACTACCACCGGGCCGCTGATGTGACGTCCCCCGGACAGAACCCACCGCGTCTTATATTCGGATTTAAGGTAATTAATGATGTATTCGAACATGACATTGTCGGCAACGAGGTGATTTTAAGGCTGATCGTCGCTCTCCGCGAACAGTTTGACCGGATTCCAGCTCAGGAATTGTCTTTCGAAATGGTTGCGGAGATGTTGAAAAGCGTCGAGTCCGCGGTGAATCCCGCGGTTCAGGATTTAGGCTTTAAGGTCACCTTGGGCGCGAGTGTCGTCAACAGTGAAGATGTCGGAAACGATACGGGTCGTGTGATTCGCGAGCTGGATGACCTGGCCAGGATCCGGGGGACCTTAGGGAACGCCGTGGTCCGCGATTATCGCCGGATTAAAGACCAGCCTGAAGTGCTGGCGCGAGTGCAACAAGAGATCCTCCGGGATGAAGCGTATGGCCGGGAGAGGTCGAAGGATGTCCTGGCTGAAAAAGACAGGCGTGTTTCGGAAGTTTTGGAAAGTATCTACAGGGTTGATGAGTCTTCCTCGCCGATGAAAGCCGTTGATGTCAGGAAGATTGAAGCGGACATATCGGCGCTGGCGCAAGCTATTAAAGAGCAAGACATCAGGCCTGTAGAGAAGGGGCGTTCCGTCACAGAATATGGTCAGAGGATAGTAGATAAGTTCAAGGGGACTATTGATGAGGCAAGGATTTGGGACCTTCTGGAAGAGGCCCTGCCCTCAACCGGCGAAACGGAATTGCCAGCGCCCGTCACTGTTGTTCCGCAGGAGGCCGTTGAGCGGCAGGAAATCGCCGCTGTCAGGACCGAGGTGCCCGCGGCCCCCGAAATCGAAGCACCGCCTGCAGTAACGGCTGAACAAAAACCGCAAGCTCCCGAACCTGCCTCCGCGGAGGCGCTTCATGGCCGTATTCTTGAGGCTCTTCAATCCGATCATCCATCTGCCGTAGATCTTATGAAAGAGTTTGTCCGCAGGTATCCGGAGAAGATTGAAGAATCAGACCGGCATATCATGGAGAACGCCAGTCTGAGTCGCGCGTTTGTCCTCGGAGAGTTAGTCGGCCGCGGCGAAACCCATTTGACGTTTGATAAGTACAAAGTGGAAGTGAGGGAAGAATTTGGAGAGGCCGGACGCCGGCTGGGTGACCAAAGAATACGACAAGATTTTAAAACTATTGTTGATAGCGGAGAAATCAGGTTGCCGGACAGAACTCTGGTGCGCATTGTCGAAGAGCCGGCAACGGCTACAGGGGAAAAGGTCTACAGGATTGAGAAGGTCTCCTCGCCGGTTGATATTACGCGAACAGTCGGCAGTTCGCCGGTGGCGCAACATCAGGAAGAACTGAATGTCAATCCGGTCCAGCAATGGATTAAGGGAATAACGCAGGGGCTGGTTTCAGTATCTTTGGCGGTGACGATGTTCTTTGGCGGCGCGGCGAGTACAACCGCCCAACCGCGGAATATTGATCCCGCTGCCGGCCAGGTGCCAGTTGTTTGGGAGCAAAAAGAAGCGCCCTCCTTGCCGCCGGTTTCTCTTCCCGGGAAAGAAATCAAGTCTGTAAGATATCAGGATGTGGCCAGGAAAGATATCGCGATGGCGCCGGGCATGTATCTCGTCGGAGATCCCGGAGATTTTGCGCAAGACAAGTCGGCGATTGTCTTTGTTCACGGAGCTACAGGCGCGCCTTCCAATTTCCACGAATACCTCTCGAGGTTCGCGGGTGGATACAATCAGTTTGTATTCGCGTATGACTATAATGAGTCCATTGAGGACATTTCCGGCTTGTTCCTTAAAGAGTGGAATAATTCCGCGCTAAGGAATTATTCCGGCCGGATTTTAGTCGCGCCGCACTCCTACGGAAATACCATTTTCAGAAAGGCCGTGCTTGATGGCGATGAGAGTACATTCAAGAAAGTCGATGTTGTCCAGCTTTCTCCGATCCCCGGTGGCGCGCGTTCTGCCATGCATGCTTCAGAGTCAATCCGGCGGATTTTCACTATTCTGGCCAACAGAGAACATATATCAGACGCCAATGATCCTTTAGGAAAAACACAGAGGGCATTGTTTGGTGAGGAAGCTGTTGAGAAGTACTTGAGCAGAGTGGGGTCTGACACTGTCATCCGGGTTGAAGGGGACCCTCACAATCCGGAAGAAGGTTCTCAAGGGGTTTTTGAAGAAAATTATCGGCGCGGCTTAAAGGGCGGGAAAGAGGTGGTCCTCCAGCCTGCAACAAAGGACGCGGTCCATACAGAGACATTGTATCAGCAATATCCTGTGGTTATCGAAGAAATCAAGAATCATCTGGAAAAAGCTGTTGTGCCCGATTTGCCGCCGGCCGCAGGATCAGAGCAGGAGGGCATGACGGAACCTTCCCCGAATATAATCGCTCCCAAGTTTGAGGAACAGCAGAAAGCCGTTATCCCCGATGCCCCGCAAGCGCCTTTGCCGCCGCCTGGCGGTCCGGGAACGCCGGCCATTGTGCCTCCAGTGCCTGTTGTTATGCCCATTATGCATCTGGGTCTTAATCAAAAAGCCCCATTTGAGGTCGATTCGAAGGGTAATATTAAGGGAACCTATGAGCTTGACCGTGGATTTATGACAGCCAACGCGGGTATGGCAGGAACCCGTACCGATGCCGCCTATCCCGGGCCGTATGACACCAAAGCCGGCCATTCTGCTACTTTGCCTGTGCCGGTCAGCGGCATTGCGCCCAGCGGCTTGATTGGAGTCCTTCCCTCCGGTGGCGGATCGGGGTCCGCAGGCAAAGCTCCAACGGAAAAGGTCGTACAAGTCAAAGGCAGTCCCTCTAATCAGTGGTTTAAACTGGCCAACCGGGCAGGTGTTGTGTCTTTGCCTGTTATAGAGAAGAAAGTTTTTGAATCGAAGAACGAATCTTTGAGTGCGGATAAAAATCGCACTAGATTTGCCAGTAGTGGTTCCAGCCCGACAATTATCCCAGCTGTCCTTCTCTCCGCAGAGAAGCAGACAGTGGTTGGGATAGCAGCGCGGACAGTACATAGTGCAGTCGCAGTACTATCGGGAGGAATCTCGATAGCC
>CAYIQK010000080.1:0-2103 GCA_964365515.1 uncultured Planctomycetales bacterium
AAAGCGGTTTCTTGATCCGCCTTCAAACCACTTAGAAGCAGGACAAATTCTCCCCTTGGTTTTGTTATCGTGAAATGCCGGATAAGTTCGCTCGCGGGACCCTTTTTCATCTCTTCAAATTTCTTGGTCAATTCCCGCAGGCACACCACACAAGGGTCACCCAGGACTTCCCGGATATCCTCCAAGGCCTTGACAATCCTGTGGGGAGATTCATAAAAGATAACGGTTCTTTCTTCGCCCTGAAACTGCGCTAATTTTTTCCGTCTTGCAACGGATTTCACCGGTAAGAATCCCTCAAAAATAAAACGATTGCACGGTAAGCCAGACAACGACAAGGCCGCGATCAACGCTGTCGGCCCTGGAATGACCGTCAAAGAGATCTCATTGTCCCGCGCTAGTCTAATCAGGTGATAACCAGGATCACTGATCCCCGGCGTGCCGGCATCCGAGACAAGGGCAATATCTTTGCCCTCTTTCAAAAGTTTAAGAAGGTACTCTCCCTTCGCGACTTTGTTATGCTCGAAATAACTTGTCAAAGGCGTTCCGATTTGATAGTGCTGGGTCAAAAGGCGCGTGTGGCGGGTGTCCTCGGCGGCAATCAGATGAACGCTTTTGAGCGTCTCAATGGCGCGCAGGGTGATATCTTTCAGATTGCCGATGGGGGTGGAGACGATGTAGAGCATAATAATCGTGCCCCGGCAGGGAACGGTCGCGACCGTTCCCTACTCAACCGTTACCGACTTCGCCAGATTGCGCGGCTGGTCCACATCGCATCCCAACCGGACGGCGATATAATACGCAATCAGCTGTAAGGGAAGCGCCGCCAAAATCGGCGTCAGCAGTTCGTGGGTGGCCGGGATATAAATCACATGATTGGCGTGTTTGACGATCGTGGGATCACCTTGCGTGGCAATGGCAATGATCTTGCCTTTGCGGGCGCGAATTTCCTGCATATTGGAAATCATCTTTTCATAAATCCTCGACTGCGGCGTGATGCAGACAACCGCGCGGTATTCATCAATCAGGGCGATGGGGCCATGCTTCATCTCGCCGGCCGCGTACCCCTCCGCCGGAATATAAGAGATCTCTTTGAGTTTCAACGCCCCTTCCAGGGCTGAAGGGTAGTTGACGTTTCTTCCCAAAAAAAGAAAACAGCCGAAATGCGAGTTGGACTTGGCGATGGCGGCGACGGCTGCTTTGTTTTTTAAAATCTCCGCCAAAAGCTCCGGAATCTCCCGCAGATGCTTGATGATCTTCCGCGTTTCCTGGGTGGGGTGAACTTGATGAATCAAGGCCAGCTTCAAAGCCAATAAATAAAGCATCCCCAGCTGGGCCGTGTAAGCCTTGGTGGAAGCCACCCCGATCTCCGGCCCGGCGTGGGTGTATAAAACCCCGTCGGATTCGCGCGCCAGAGAAGACCCCAGGACATTGCATATGGAAACAATCTTCGCCCCGCGGGCTTTGGCCTCACGAACCGCCGCCAGCGTGTCCGCCGTCTCGCCGGACTGGCTGATGGCGACGACCAGCGTCTTTTTTCTGATGATCGGTTCACGGTAACGGAATTCGCTGGAAAACTCAACCGCCACAGGGATGGAAGACAAAAGCTCGATCGCGTACCTTCCCACCATCCCCGCGTGATAGGCCGTCCCGCAGGCGACGATAATAATATTGCTGACAGCCGCTAATGCCTTGTCGTTCAAATCCAGACCTTCCAAACAAATCTCACCGCCTTTCAGCCGCGAACGCAGCATGGTCTTCAAAACTTCCGGCTGTTCATGAATTTCTTTGAGCATGAAATGGGCATAGCCCTGCTTTTGCACGGCGTCCACATCAAAAGTAACCTTATCAATTTTTGGTCTCACAGGTTTCCCCTCAAAATCAAAAACCTGAACCCTGTCTTTCGTTAGGGAGGCCATCTGACCGTCTTTGAGGTAAATGATCTTTCGGGTATATTCCAAAATGGCAGGGACATCAGAGGCGATGAAATTCTCGCCGTGACCCAGCCCGATGATCAGAGGCGAGCCCACGCGAGCGGCGATGAGGGTGTCGGGCTCATCCGCGCAGATGATCCCGAGGGCAAAGGCCCCCTTCAATTCTTTGATC
>CAYIQK010000080.1:2203-6485 GCA_964365515.1 uncultured Planctomycetales bacterium
ACAGAGACCGCTTCAGTGACTCGTAATTTTCGATAATGCCGTTATGGACAAGAAGGATCCGTCCGGTGCAATCGGCGTGGGGATGGGCATTGGTTCTATTGGGAACGCCGTGGGTGGCCCAGCGGGTATGAGAAATGCCGATGAAACTTGACGGAAACGGATTGGCCTTGATCAAATCCTCAAGGCTGCGGATTTTGCCGTTGATCTTGCGAAGGATAATTTTGCGGTCTTCGGCCACGGCCGGAATAACGCCGACGCCGCTGGAATCGTATCCGCGGTATTCCAGCTTCTTAAGCCCATGGATCAAAATGGGCACTGCCTCTTGTTTGCCGATATAACCGATGATGCCGCACATGAGTCAAAACCCGCCAATCCGCCGTGGTTCTTAAGATTTCGCAGCCGGACGCACATTGACGACGGTGATGGCCTGCTGATAACTCCCCTTTTTCTTAGTGAAGTACACCTCGCCGGCGCAAGCGGCAGTCAAATGAGTCATTCCGGTCACATTGAGACCCGGATGCCAGCGGTGGCCCTGACGCGTCAAAACAGTGCCCGCCTTCACGGACTGGCCGCCGGACACTTTGATGCCGCGGGTCTCTTTGTAATATTTTTTTGTCGTCCCCCCAACCTTGGTCATGATCAACCCCTCCTTAAGATCATTTGGAACCGCTCAGGATCTGATCAATCTCCTTCTTCCACTCGCTCAAATCCCGCGCGTTGGTTTTGCGGCCATTGATGTAAAAAGTCGGCGTCCCCCGGACCCCCACCTTCTCCCCAAGACTCATATCTTCTTGGATATATTTTTCCCACTGAGCGTCTTTTCCCTGATAGTCCTTCCAGAATTTGTCGGCGTTCAATCCCAAATCCTTCGCCAACTTCTTGAATATCTCTTCTCCCAAATTCTGGCCGTTCGCCAATAAAAGATCCGCCATCTCGGAATATTTGCCTTGTTCGCCGGCGGCGAAGGCGGCCTTGGCCGCGGGCTTGGCCTGAGGATGGAAAGGCAACGGGAAATTCTTCACCATATATTTCACCTTGCCGGGATAAGCCTTGACAGCCTCCGGGATGGGAGCATGAAACCTCGCGCAAAACGGGCACTGGAAATCAACAAATTCAACGATTGTCACGGGGGCATTTTTCTGACCGACGAGAGGCGTGTGCGAAACGGGGATATCATAAACGGTCGTGAAATCTTCAGGCGGAGGTCCCTGCACCGCAGGAGCCGGCGGGGCGGCTTTGAGTTGCTGCATCTCGGTCTGCATCCCCTGCAACCGGCTTTCCAGGGAAGCGATCCTCTGCTCAAGATTCTGCTGTCTCTGAAGCATTTGGACCGATTGATCCGTCGCCATGGCCATCTGTCCAACGCCCGCGCCGGAGTCCAATTTCTTTTCCATCTGTTTTTGCGCGGTTGAGATTTCCTTCAACTGCCTCAACATCTCTCCGAACATGGGTTCCCGCAGTTGTTTGCCGACTATGCCTATGCCGACAAGGACAGCAATGACACTGACAAGAACCAGAGTGACTATTCTTTTTTCCATCAGACATCCTCCTTGCGTTAAAAATTCTCCGATGTTTTGGTTAAGCATACCATAAAGCATATTTTATTGCCATAACAATAATCCCAAATTTTGCGATAGCAAAATTTGCCCCGAAGGGGTTGCACGACAAAATCCGACGAGGATTTTGTCGGTTTGCAAGGTAATCCCGGATTTTTCGCCGCACAAAATTTGGGATACCCCGCAAAGCAGGACAAACTCTCGTCGAGTTTGTCCTTGCGGCCTCTCGCTATCGCTCGAGGCGGATTTTTCTATCGAAAAATCCGGGATAATCATCAAAATCATCCAAATATGAATTCACCAGTGATCCGTCAAAGAGCGACTCCCCCATAACGGGAAACCACATGTTTGATATCTTTCCAGCGGTCCGTGCACCCAAAAACCCCGATGATCAAGGTGTTCTCCTTCTTGTCCAATGTCCCAATAAAACAGGCGCCGGCCGAGCGGGTATATCCCGTCTTGCCATAAATCTTTTTCTTCCAGTCGGAGAATAAAATCTTGTTGTGGCTTTTCAAGACAATCTCTCTGCCATCCCTCGAGTGAATGGTCTTATATTTCTCCTTGATGGCGGAACGAAAAAAATCGTACTCTAAAACCTTACGGAAGATCAGATACATATCGTAGGCGGTTGTATGTTGAGCGTCTTTGCTGGGAAGCCCGTGAGAATTAGCGAATCTGGTGCGACTCGCTCCCAACTGTCCGGCTCGCCGGTTCATCATCTCAACAAATTTTTCTTCGGAACCGGCTACCGCCTCCGCCAGGACAATGCTGGCGTCATTGGCCGATTTCAAAAGAACAGCATACAACAAATCCTGGACCTTGTATTGTTCCCCAGCTTTGAGGTCCAATTTGGTCGGCTGCACATGGGTCGCATCCTCGCTGACCGTCACGTAGCGGCTCAAAGGCAGTTTCTCCAAGACAAGCAGGGCTGTCATCACCTTTGTCGTGCTGGCCGGCAGGACCTCGTTGTAGACTCTTCTGCCGTAAAGCCGCTTGGCCTGTGTGTTGTCGGAAAGGATGATGGATTTGCAGGTGACTGAATGGCCGCGCTTTTTTTCCTTGGCATCACCAACCGAGAAGAAAAAAAAGACAAAAACAACGGACAACACACAGGAAATGATACCTGATTTACCCCGACGCGCACAATTTTTAAGAGATCGTGTGAGCAGCCTCATAGACCAATTGCAGAGCCCTGGCGATCCCGGGTGTGGGAAGAACATTTTGCCCATCAGCCCGGCACACCCGCCAAGACTTTCCTTTTTTAACGATGGCCGCCCAAAAATACTGCGTCAGATTCTGTTCGGCCACCACCAGACGCACCATCGCCTTGTCCTTACGGGGATCAAATATCATCTCCTTGAAGATCACCGAGATTTCCCCTTTTTCATCTGTGAAACGGAATCGATCGGGATCAAACTCTCTGAGGGAATAAGATTCCAATAAGGCATCCTCCTTCAACGGAACCTCGACATGTCTTTTTTTAACCAACGTCAGCTCGAAAAATTTCTCCTGACCGCCCTGCGCCCACTTGCGCTCAAATTTTGTATCATATCGAGCGGTGATCATCTCTTGCGTGATCTGAAATCCGGTGCCTTTGAGCTGTTGGAGAATCCATCGCGCGTAAGGGGAAAAATCCGTGACAACCTTGGCCTGCCCGTTCGATTTCAGACGGCTGTTGAGAAGATCAAGAAATTCTTTAGAAAAGAGTCGGTGTCTGATATGGCTTTTCTTGGGCCACGGGCATGGGAAAAGGCAATAAACCTTGTCGATGGTCTGCGGCACAAAGAGACGTTCGAAGGCGATGCGCGCATCGATCTTGAGAATACGGATATTCTGAAACGGCCGGGGGGAACTACTTCCCTCCTGAAATTCCGCGATCCGGCGCAGGGTCTTGTGGATCCGTTCCCAATGCTGTTCGATGCCGACATAATCGCAGTGAGGATTGTTTTGGGCGCTGCGGAGAAGGCATTCACCGAGCCCAAAGCCGATCTCGACCTCCAGAGCCGCCGAACGGCCGAATTGTTCCTCCCATGCAATGGGACGCTGGATCTGGTGGCAGGAAACAAGCGGTTGAAAAAAGTTCCCTTGCGAATTCATGAGCGCCCGTTGCTGAACAATCCTAAATGTCCCGATACCGGCCGGGACCGGGATTGATTTTTTGTTTGATCCGATCCCAAAACGCGTGTATCTTATCCCAAAACACACTAGGAAACAAGACAAATCCAGATAAATATTGTTAGAATACAAAAATTTTAAAAAATTGTCTTGGCTTCCCGGAAAAATCGTGTATCATCAAATCAAACAGGTGATCTGATGAAAAGGTTGTACTAGTGTCCAACCCGGTCAGATCCAAAGATCAAGGAGAGAATATGAGTTTCGACAGAGAAGGTGGTGGTAGAGGTGGGTACGGTGGTGGACGTCCGAGGGAATTTCATAAGGCGATCTGCTCAGACTGTAAAAAGGAATGCGAAGTTCCTTTCAAACCAAGCGGCGACCGTCCGATCTACTGCAAGGATTGTTTTTCCAAACGCAAGGATAGCGGCCGCTGATTCAAGCGGCATTTCCGGTTTCACGCTGGTCATAAAGTTCCGAGTTGTTCAAAAGCCCGACAGGGTTATTTCTGTCGGGCTTTTCTATTGAGCCAATTACCGCCTACTGTTGATCCCCCACTCGACATTACCAGTCGACCGGATAATAATCCTTGAGAAACTTGCCCGACCAATGCT
>CAYIQK010000081.1:0-6453 GCA_964365515.1 uncultured Planctomycetales bacterium
GGAGTGATCGCTGATATCGCCTTATTGATCAACCTGCTTTTGATTTTCGGCACCATGGGTTTTCTCAACATGATGCTGCCGGAGAGCCCGTTGACGCTGACCTTGCCGGGTATCGCCGGTATTGTCCTGACGCTGGGGATGGCCGTTGATGCCAACGTGCTCATCAACGAACGGATCCGTGAGGAGATCAGCAATGGACGCACGATCCAGGCGGCCATCAGCAGTGGATTTAGCCGCGCCCTTTCGGCGATTGTCGACTCCAACGCGACCACCCTCATCGCCGCGTTTATGCTTTTTCAGTTCGGTTCCGGCCCCATCAAAGGCTTCGCGGTGACGTTGACGATCGGTCTTTTGGCGAGTTTATTCACGGCGTTATTTGTCAGCCGCACGCTCTTTAACCTGTTCAATGATTTGAGGATCATTCCCAAACTTCCCATGCTCAGCCTCTGGTCAAACTCAAAGATCGATTTTCTTTCCATGCCTAAGAGGGTTATCGCGTTCACTCTTTCCATCGGTCTGATCCTCGCCACGGTCATGGTATTGAACCAGAAAAAGAACGACGCCTACGGCATCGACTTTGCCGGCGGGCAGATCCAGGAATACAAATTTACCCGGCCTGTGGAGGTCGACCGTTTACGGGAGGGGTTGCGCAACTCAGGCGTGGACGCGATCATCCAGCAATTCGAGCAATCGCCGGAAACAATCATGATCCGCAGTTCCGCGGACACTTATGATAAAGTCTCAAAACAGTTTCAGGAGATGTTTCCTGACAACAAATTTGAAATCCTGCGTATAGAAAACGTCGGCCCTGTTGTCGGCAAAGCCTTGCGCAAGGCCGCTATCCTGGCGATCGTTTTCGCGCTGGGCGGCATCCTCATTTATGTGGGCTTTCGCTTTAAACACTTTGATTTTGCTGCCGGCGGGGTCGTGGCCATCCTGCATGACGTGTTCGTCACGATGGGGATCTTAGTCATGATGGGCCGCCAGCTGGACCTTTTGGTCGTGACCGCGCTTTTGACGATCGCCGGTTATTCCATCAACGACACGATCGTCATTTATGACCGCGTGCGCGAGAACATGCTCAAGTTCGGGCGAAAGACTCTTAAGGAAATCATCAATGAAAGCATCAACCAAACGCTCAGTCGGACCTTGCTGACGACCCTTGTGACTTCTCTGGTCGTTGTGGCGCTTTATTTCTACGGCGGGGAAGTTCTGAACACCTTCGCGTTGTGCCTGATGATTGGATTCGTGGTCGGGACCTATTCAACGGTTTTCATCGTCTCGCCCATCGTGCTGGCGCTGCAAAGGAAAAAATAGGACCGAATGTTTCAAGAGCTTGCCCTGGGTTAGGTTATCCTGCGCCCTTCTGGGCACAGGATGCCGCCTTGGGTAAGGGAAAATACCCAAGGCAGCATGTTCCAGTCGGTTGAACTTTTTGTCGGTAAAACACTTGAACCGGACGCGCTTGTTCGGCAGATAGCGGATTTGCGCTATCACAGGGTCAACAGAGTCTTGGAACAAGGGGAATTTAGCCAGCGAGGCGGCATCCTGGATGTTTATCCTGTGGACTTTGAGGCGCCCTTGCGCATTGATTTCGACGGCGACAAAATCCTCTCGATCTCGACGATCAACGTCAAAACCGGCAAGTCCATCTGGCAGCATCAGATCGTTATCATTCTTCCCAACAAACCTTCCGCCTTTGACCGGGACGTTTTCCATTCCGAGATCCCCTTAAGCAATTTTGTTGAAATTCAAAAAGGGGATTACGTCGTCCACAACAACCACGGGATCGGCAAGTATCTGGGGATTCAACTGATGGATGTCGCGGCTCACAAAAAAGAGCACATGGTCATCCAGTATCAGGGGGAAGATCGGCTTTTTGTGCCTGTTCATGACATGCATCTGATCCAGAAATACATCAGCTTTCAAAAAAGACCGCCGCGTCTTTATAAATTGGGCAGTGGAGAATGGCGGCGCGTGCGGGCCGTGATTCAGAAACGTTTGCAGCAGTTGGCCGCCGAGCTTTTGCGCACCCAAGCGCTGAGGGCGAGTCTGAAAGGATACGCATTCTCTAAGGATACCGATTGGCAGGAGGAATTCGAGAGTGGTTTTCCGTTTGAGGAAACCCCGGATCAACTGAAGGCCACCGGCGAGGTTAAAAAAGACATGGAATCGTTCCAGCCGATGGACAGGCTTCTGTGCGGGGATGTCGGTTACGGCAAGACCGAGGTGGCTTTGCGGGCCGCTTTCAAGGCCGTGATGGACAATAAGCAGGTGGTGGTCTTGGTGCCGACGACGATTCTGGCGGAACAGCATTATTGTAATTTTTCTTCCCGGCTGAAGAGTCATCCGGTGAATGTCGCCATGTTGAGCCGGTTTCGCACCAAACATGAGCAGACGCAGGTTCTGCGCGGGCTTAAGGAAGGAATCGTGGATATCGTTATCGGGACTCACCGCCTTTTGTCGAAAGACATCGCCTTCAAGGATCTGGGGCTTATCATCATCGATGAAGAACAGCGTTTCGGTGTCAAGGCGAAGGAACGCTTGAAGCACCTGCGGCTTCTGGCGGATGTGTTGACTTTGACCGCAACGCCCATCCCCCGTACCCTGCACATGGCTTTGACGGGAGTTAAGGATATGTCGGTGATTTCAACGCCGCCGCAGAACCGGATGCCGGTTCAAACCGAGATCGTCGAATTTGACGAAGACCTGATCCGGGAAGCCATTGAGCGGGAATTGAAAAGAAAAGGGCAGGTTTTTTTTATCCATAATCGCATTGAAGATATCGAACAAATTGCTAAAATAATAACACATCTGGTCCAAGAGGCGCGCATTGCCGTGGCTCACGGCCGGATGTCCTCCAAACTCCTGGAAGAAAGGATACTCAACTTCTTGAATGGGAAAATCGACGTCTTGGTATGCACAACGATCGTCGAATCCGGAATTGATATCCCCAATGCCAACACCCTCATTGTCAACCGCGCGGATCGTTTTGGGTTGTCGGATCTGCACCAACTGAGGGGACGCGTGGGGCGGTTCACGAGAAAGGCCTATGCTTATTTCATGATCCCTCAGCGGAAACAACTTTCATCGCAGGCCCAGGCCCGCATCGAGGCCATCGAACGATTCAGCAGTCTGGGGGCGGGCTTTCAGATCGCCTTCGAGGATCTGCAGATCCGCGGGGCGGGTAATCTTTTAGGCCAGGAACAGCACGGTTACATCACAAGCATCGGATTCGATCTGTATTGCCGATTGCTGAAGGAATCTGTTGAAAACTTAAAACGGGAAGTGAATGGGAGGCCTGATGCGCTATCGAATTAGATTTTTGCAGTTCCTTTTTATTTCCGTCATCGCGTTGACACCCCTCTCGCCTTCATACGCGCTCGATGACGCCATCATCGCGGTTGTTAATGACGAAGTGATCACCTTGAAAGACCTGCGCGACTACATCAGGCAGACCTATGTCAGTCTGGTCGCCGAGGGTGTTGAAGAGCAGCAGCTGAAGGCGATGATGCTGGATCTTGAGTCCGACGGCATCAACAAGCTGGTCGAAGACCGGTTGATATTGACCCGCGCGAAAACGATTGGCATTGATGTCCGCGAAAAACTCATTGATCAACGTCTGGGCGAAATCAAGCAGCGGTACTCTTCTGAACAAGTTTTCCTGGATGCCCTCGTCAAAAACGGCGCGAATATCACCGAACTGCGCAGCAAAATCCTTGATCAGATGAAAATCAAATTTGTGGTTGAGCACGAGGTCAAATCTAAGATTTTCGTCAACCCGCAGGAGGTGACGGAGTTTTATGAGCAGAACAAAGATGCCTTCCAGAAAAGCGAGCGCGTGAACTTGGAGTCCATTTATATCACTTTTTTAGAGGACAAGGAGGCGGCCCGCCTGCGGGCGAAGGAGGCGCTGGAACTCATTGGTCAGGGAACCGATTTTCTTGAGGCGGCCAAACAATATTCGGATACACCGTCGGTGGGCGTTGTTGAGCGGGGACAGCTTCAGCCGGCCATTGAAGAGGTGGTGTTTGATCTTAAGGAAAACGAAGTATCCTCGTTGATGGAAGTGGATACAGGCATTTATATTTTCAGGCTGAAAGGGAAAATCCCTGCCGAGACTGCGGGGATCAAAGAAGTCAAGGATCAGATTTATAAATTTCTTTTCACAAAAAAATTCAAGGACAGTTTCACGCAATGGCTGCAAGGGCTTCGGGAAAATGCCTACATCGAGATCAAACAGTAAAGCCATCGGCATCACGTTGGGTGATCCCGCCGGCATAGGTCCTGAGGTGGTTGCCAAGGCCCTCGCGAACCCTTCCATTCGCCGCTTGGCCCGTTTTCAGATCATCGGTGATGAGGTGATTTTCCGTAAATATTTTTCCGCGCGTTACCGTTGTTGCTCCTACATGGACTTAGGGTGCGTGAAATCGATTCGTTCCGTGGTGCCGGGGCGTCGGGGGGTGATCACCGCGCGGGCCGCATTGGCGTATCTTCAGAAAGCTGTCGAGCTTTTGAAAAATAAAGAGATTGCCGGGGTTGTGACCGCGCCGGTGTGCAAAGAGACCATCCATCAGATCGACCCGGGATTCCGTGGGCATACGGAATTTTTTGCCTCGGCTTTCGGCGTCAAAGACGTCGGAATGATGTTTGTGAGCGGGCGATTGCGGACCATTTTAGTCACGCGGCATATCCCATTAAGGCAGGTGAGTGAATCGGTCACCTCTTCAGTTGTTTATGAAACGATCCGATTGGCTGACCAGGCCCTCAAGTCTTATTTCAAGATCAAGCACCCGCGCATCGCCGTCTGCGGGTTGAATCCGCACGCGGGGGAGGGCGGCATCATCGGAGGTGAGGAAATAGAGAAGATCATCCCTGCGATCGCGAAAGCCGGAAGAAATGAGATGCGCGCCGATGGCCCCTTCGCCGCGGACACGCTTTTTGCGCCGGCCGCATCTCATCGTTATGATGCCATCGTGGCCATGTATCATGACCAGGGGCTTATTCCGATCAAAACTTTGTATTTCACGAAATTGGTGAACCTCACTGTCGGATTGCCTTTCGTCCGGACATCACCTGCCCATGGAACCGCTTTTGACATTGCCGGAAAAAATAAGGCCGATGCCTCCTCGATGGTCGAGGCCATCAAATTGGCCGTCAAGCTGGCGAACCTGATAAGCCATAAGGAGAAAACGTGAGCATAGAGATCAATAGTGTTGTCCTCGGCGGGAATTTGACAAAAGAACCTGTCCTCAAAGAGATTGCAGGCGGGAGGAAGGTTGCATCCTTTACGGTCGCCAGCAACCGGACTTTTTTAAGTAACGGCGAAAAAAAGAAGGAGACGTCTTTCATTGACGTGGACGTCTGGGGGCCGGCGGCCGAAAACTGCAGCAAATATTTGATCAAAGGGAGTCCGGTGGTGGTCACAGGCCGGCTTAAGCAGGATCAATGGCAGACGGAAAGCGGAGAAAAGCGCAGCCGCATCAAAGTCCTTGCGGCCAATGTGCAGTTTTTGCCGTCATCAAAGCAGACAGGCGCGGGAGCCGTGGAAGGCGCCGACACTGGGTCAGAAGACTAAGCGAGTGCTTTCGATAAATAACCGGGTCAAAAAACAGGAGGAGTTATGAAAAAGACGGTATTGATGTTTGTTTCAGGGATCATGCTGATGGTCACCAGCGCTTTTGCGTCCGATAGTTATACCATTGACACTACCCATTCCACCCTCGGGTTTTCCGTTACGCACATGATGGTCAGCCAGGTCACAGGCCGGTTCGATCAATATGATGGAACGGTTGTTTACGATCCCAATGATTTGGCGAATTCCAAGATCAATGTGACCATCCAAACCGCCAGTATCAATACCCACGCGGCAAAACGCGATGAGCATTTGCAAGGCGCTGATTTTTTTGACGCCGCTCAATTTCCAACCATGACTTTTGTCAGCAAGAATATCACCACAAGTCTGATGACCGGCGATTTGACGATCAAAGGGGTAACGAAGGAAGTTTCCATCCCCGCGGCCATTTTGGGCCCTGTGAAGGCCATGTCGGGATCAATGATCATTGGAATCTCCGGAAGTTTCAAATTGAATCGCCAGGACTACGGCATCACATGGAGTAAAACTTTGGACCAGGGAGGAGCGGCCGTCGGCGATGAAGTGACCGTCAACATCAACGTCGAGGCGCAGATGGAGCCTCGCGGGTAAACTTAAGAAAGTCAGTGGTAGGCGTTACTTATGTCCACTATCAATGATTCCATGTTTGCTTTGATCCTGCGTTTTGTCGGCCGCAATCAGGAAATTACTTTTTGTGATCAGGAATTCATCCAAAAACAATTGAAGGCCATACAAACGCATATTGAGAAATTCCCTTTGGAAGAACAAGAATTGCGCGCCATTGAATGGATTGAAAAGTATGCCCATGAATACCGGAAAACATGGGAGAAGGAGATGAT
>CAYIQK010000082.1:0-6416 GCA_964365515.1 uncultured Planctomycetales bacterium
AGAAGAAACGGCCGGTTGCCTTCCGCCAGCAGAAAATCAACCTCCTGCTTGTCTTTATTCCTGAGATAATGCAGGCTGAATTTCCCAAGCCCCTGGTCATTCCAGGTTTCAACGGCCCTTAGAAATTCCAAAGCCGCCAAATTCTCAAAGCGCGCGGCCTCATCCTCTATGACAGGGAAATTGAACAGATAAATTTTCTTTTCCTTAAGGATGCTCCTTGAAATTTTCGCCGTCCAGGGGCTCAAACGAAAAGTCAAATAAAACGAATCAAAAAGAAGGAGCCAGTTTTTGACCGTTTCAAAAGCGACCTGAAGGTCCCCTGCCAAATTATTCATCGACACGGGACTCCCAACACGGGAAGGCACAAGCGCGAAAAGGGTTTCAACGAGGTCGAGATTGCGGATGTCGGCGACGGTTCTTAAATCATCCCGGACGATTTGATGGCCGTACGCCGCGCTCCAGGTTGACCAGAAATTCTTTCTTGCCTTCATAAAAGGTTCAGGGAAACCGCTGAACTCCCAAAGGGAGCGAAACGCCCGCGCCGTCTCTCTCGCCGCGGAATCATCAAAGCCTTCCAAGGGATGATCCGTAAAATCCCGCAATGCTTTCCGGCGGGGTGAAAGTTCCGCCAGCGTCAAAGGAAAAATATGGAACTTAAGAAACCGGCCGGCCAGCGAATCACCGGCCTTGCGGGAAAACTCCAGGCGGCCGCTGCCTGTGATAAGGAATTGGTATTCGCCGGCGAACTGGTCATAAATTCCCTTGAGGTAATTTTTCCAGTCGCGGTATTTATGAATTTCATCGAGGATAACGAGCGGACGGGAAGAGACACTGCTACGGGGCTCTTTGGAAAAGAAAACAGGGTCTTCAATGAGCCGTCTTTTATCTTTGGGCAGGTCCCAATTCAAATAGACGGTGTCGGAAAAACCTTTTGCCGCGATCTCCCGGGCGAATGTCGTTTTGCCGGCCTGCCTTGGCCCTGCAAGGATGACCAAAGGTTTGTCGGCGGACAACTGGTCCCACACCACTTTGTAAAGGGCTCTTTGATTCATGCCTAAAGTCTAAACCGTACTCTGAAAAAGTCAAGACCTTTTCAGAGTGCGACAAAAATGGCGGCCCCGCCCCATGGCCATCGAGGTCTTCAACCCGTCTCCTTCCAAAATTCACGGGTTTAATCTTCCATCGACCGATTTTCGACGCGCGGATTTGCTTTCCGCGAATCAGGCCGCGTTGACGGATTTGTTTCCAAAGAATTCGTCCAATTCCGAGACGACAAACTGCATGCGCCGGGCGATCCGGTCCGCGTAACTTTCAAAGCCATGATAGGCCGCCATGCACGGGATTGCCACGACCAGTCCAAAGACCGTACTCAAAAGCGCCTCCCAAATCCCGCCTGCCAGGTTCTGGGCATGGATTTGGCCGGAGGAAAACTCAATTTCATGAAAGGCCGCGACCAATCCGGTCACCGTCCCCAGAAGCCCCAATAACGGCGCCACATGCGTGATGGTCGCCAGACCTCGGAGCCGGTTCTCAACCCTTTCCATCGCCAAAGACCCCTCCCGGCTCAAGACACTCTCACGATAGCTGTTCCCGCGATTCGAAAGATAAACAGCGGCAATCTGCATGACCGGGTTGGGATGGCTTTGACAAAAGCGAATCGCCTCCGCAATCCCCTGCTGGGAATTGCGCAACAAACGGAACAATTCACGACGGCACCCCTCATCATCACAGCGCAACCGGTAAAAATAATAAACACGTTCCATGATGATGGCAAATCCGATGACCGAGCACAACAACAGCGGCCACCGCGTGAATCCGGTTTTGGCAAATAACGTCATGACATTCTGTCCCCAAAGCATAAAACATTCCTTTTTTTTGAAAACCGCCTGTCAGATCAAATATTCGGGATCAAGCATGATGGATTTCATCAGGAGCCCGACAATTCTTTGGATCGCTGATGCGGGATCTTCACTTTCGCTCAAGATCAGATCGGCTTCACCCGCGGCAAAGCGGCTCTCGCCGACATTCACGACGATGGTTTGATTCGGGCGGTTCAAGGACTTGAGCATATTGAGCTCATAGTCATCGATGTTGGAAATGCTCGTGATGAGGATGAGCCCCGCGTCCGTCAGCGCGTGGGCCATCTCCCCCAATTGCTGGATATGCCCAATGCGGTTGAGGACCTTGTCGTTCGTCTGCACGCCGGCGGCAAAGATCTGATTGGAAACACCCAGGAAGTAAGCGAATTTTCCCAATTGGAACAACTCCTCTTCGAGGGCCTTGGCGATATTTTTCTTGCCGATATCCGCCGCGCCGGTGATCACAATCAGAGCGGATTTGTGCCGGTATTTGAGCGTCCTTTTTTCCGGCGTGATATCGCTTCGCTCCCAGCTGAATTCCCGGTTACGGATATGCCGGCTCAAGACGGTTTCCTCTTCATAAACCGGCGCCAAGATGATCCCGCCTCCGGCAATCTCATAATTGTCCACAATGACAAAACGCCCTGTCTCCGGCAAGGAATGGATCTCGTCGAACACAACAGGTTTGAGGGTCTCCAGGATGCATTCCGCGACATCATGACGGTCCACTTGCGATTTATTTTGGATCGAGGACAACTCCGACGCATCCAGGACATGGATGATGTCCGCGAGGACAACCGGCACCTGCTGGGTGACGATTTTCAATTTGTAATTTTTATTTTTGATGAAAGGCTGTTTGCCCATCCAGAAAATATTGGCTTTGAATTTGGTGCCGACATGCGGCAGTTTTTCTTTGACCTTGCACATGACATCGCCGGGCCTGATGTAAACTTGTGTGTCAAGGCAAAAGCCCGTACTTTGTCCGGCAAAGGCCTCGGCGGCTGGCGGCGCGTTGAAGATCTCGATGCTCGTGACGCGGGAGGTTTTGTTGGAGGGAAGAAAAATCACCTCATCGCCCGCACGCACGGTCCCGGACTCCACCCGTCCGGCAACGATCCGGCGGTCATCTCCCTGGGCTGTGAATTTGTAAATGTCCTGGATGGGAAAGCGCAGATCGCGCGCGTGATCCGGGGTCGCCTTGACAAAACTGTCCAAGGCGCCGAGGACAGAATAGTCCGTATACCACGGCATCCGCTCGGACCAGGCGGCCACATTGTCCCCTTCCCGCGCGCTGATGGGGATAAAACACATGGGCTTCAAGTTGATCTCACGCAAAAATTCCGAATATTCCTTGCGGATCGATTCGAAGACTTCCCGGCTGTAGCCGGCCAAATCCATCTTATTGATGCAGACCGTCACGTTTTTAATCCCCAGAAAAGACATCATATAGCCGTGCCGCTTGGAGTTTTCCCTGATTCCTTCATGCGCGTCGATCACGAGCATGGCCGCCTCGGCCCGGGCGGCGCCGGTGATCATATTTTTGAGAAACTCGATGTGCCCCGGCGCGTCGATGATGATGTAATCGCGCTTCTGGGATTTGAAAAAAGATCGCGCCGTATCGATCGTGATCCCCTGGGACTGTTCGTCCTTGAGGGCATCCAAAAGAAACGCGTACTCAAAGGGCTTCGAGGTGCGCTTGCAATTTTCTTTCACCGCCTCCAGTTTCCCTTGAGGAAGCGACCCCGTGTCGGCCAACAGCCGCCCGATGAGCGTGCTTTTGCCGTGGTCCACGTGACCGACGATCACGACGTTCATTTGTTCTCTTAGATTATTCATCACATATACCCATCCCGCCGAAGCGTCTCTAGCCCGCCGCCGTCGTCTTTATCCTGTGCCCGGCCGGAACGTTCGGCGATATTGGCAAATTTGCCGGTACGAAGTTCTTCCACAATATCCTCAACAGTTTTCGCCGTTGACTCAACCGCGGAGGTGCACGGATAGCATCCTAAGGAACGGTAACGTTTTCCGTTCCCCTGATCGAAATAAAGTTTGGTGATTGGGATCTGCTCACGCTGGATGTATTCCCAGATATTGAGCTCCGTCCAATCCAAAAGCGGATGAATCCGCAGATGCGTCCCCGGCGCGAAGTCGGTCTTGAACTGGTTCCACAGCTCGGGGGGCTGATCTCCCACATCCCAATCATTATTGCGGTCTCTCGGGGAAAAATAACGTTCTTTGGACCGGCTTCCTTCTTCATCCGCGCGCACGCCGACGATCACACCTGTATAGGGTTCCTTGTTGGGATCCAGTTCATACCGGCCTGTTTCGTGATTCATCCGGTAACGCGGCCAGTCCCCGGCCAGCGTATGCTTGAGCGCTTCGGACTTGAGCAATTTACAACAAGTCAGACGGTCGATATTCCCGTCAGGAAACGTCTGTTTCGCGTCAAGCGCCTGTTTGTTCTGGCCGACGACCATATTCAATTTCCACTCCCTCGCCAGTTTGTCGCGGTAAGCGATCATCTCGGGAATTTTATACCCCGTGTCGATATGCACCAACGGAAACGGCACATGTCCCAAAAAGGCCTTGCGCGTCAGCCACAGAAGGACCGTGCTGTCTTTGCCGATGGACCAAAGCATCACCAGGCTTTTGAATTCGCGGTAAGCTTCCCGCAATATGTAAACGCTCTGGGCCTCGAGGCTGTCTAGTTTTGTCATTGTCTTGCTCACATTTGCCCGTCACTTTTCATTTTGTATTTTTTCTTTGCTTCTTGCATCTTACTTCTTTTTTATGGGTCGGTTATGCAATCCGCACTCCCTGTGCTCGGGGCTTTCCCACCACCACCGGCCGGAGCGGATATCTTCGCCGGCCTTGACGCCCCTTGTACAGCAGGCACAGCCGATGCTGATGAACCCTTTGCGATGCAGAGGATTGACATCGACCTTATTTTCCTTGATATACCGTCGGACATCCTTGAGCGTCCAATGGACCAAAGGATTGATTTTGATCTTCTGATTCGCCGCGTCCCATTCGAAGGTGTCAATCTGACTGCGCGTCACGGATTGATCCCGCCGCAGGCCGCAGATCCACGCGTCCGCATCCTTGAGCGCCCTCTTGAGCGGCTCAACCTTGCGGATTCCACAGCACAGTTTTCGGTTCTCAACGCTCTCATAGAACAGATTGATGCCGTGATTGCGCACCATGTCTTCAACCGCTTCGGTATCCGGATAATAAATCTTAAACATCATCGGATAACGTTTTTGCGTCTTGGCAAGCAACGCATAAGTTTCCTGAAAAAGCCGCCCCGTGTCAAGGGTAAAAATTTCGATATCCGGCGCCGTCTTCGCGATCATGTCCGTGATCACCTGATCTTCCTCACCCAGGCTCGAGGCGAACTTCACCCTCCTCCCGAACTCCTTAGACGTAAACCGGATGATCTGCTCGGCTGTCATCCCTCGCGTTGCTTTCAAGTACTCTTCAATTTTGTCAACATGAATCATCTGCAATCCCCCCTATACCCTATACCCTGAACCCTGCTGAAATCACGCCTCGAAATACTGCTCCATGGAAAAATACCGTTCGCCCGTGTCCGGCAAAATGACGACGATCCTTTGTCCCGAAGGCAATTTTTCAGCAATCTTCAGGGCCGCGGCCATGGCGGCCCCGCTGGAAATCCCGACGCTCAATCCCTCCTCTTTGCCTAACCGCCGCGACATGAGGAAGGCTTCCTTGTCATCGACAGGGATAATGTCATCGATGAGCTGAAGGTTTAAAATGGCCGGAACAAACCCGGCCCCGATGCCTTGAATATTGTGCCGTCCGGCCGGCTGACCGGATAAAACAGCGCTGAACTTCGGCTCCACAGCCACGACCCTGATCTGCGGAATGCTTTCTTTCAACAATTCCGCCGTGCCCGTGATCGTCCCTCCGGTCCCGACACCCGCCACCAAAACGTCCAGACGCCCGTCGCAGGCTTCCAGAATTTCCCGCGCCGTCGTCTGCCGATGGACCAAAGGATTGGCCCTGTTCTCAAACTGACGCGGGATAAAACTATTGGGAATCTTTTTGTGCAATTCCTCTGATTTTTTGATGGCCCCCTGGATCCCGTCTTTGGACGGAGTCAACACGACCTCGGCCCCGTACAAACGAAGGAGATAAATCCTCTCCAGACTCATCGCTTCAGGCATCGTCAAAACACAGCGATACCCTTTGACCGCGCAGATCATCGCCAGCCCGATGCCGGTGTTGCCGCTTGTGGGCTCAATGACGGTCCAACCCTTTTTCAAGGAACCTTTGCGTTCCGCGTCTTCAATCATGGCTAAACAGGGGCGGTCTTTCACACTGCCACCGGGATTGAACGATTCCATCTTCCCTAAAATTTCGATGCCGCGGCCCGGATCGATCATGCGGTTCAACCGAATCAAAGGCGTCTGGCCGATCAATTCCATGATGTTGTCAGCAATTTTATTGCGTTCTCCCATGTGACCCCCTATATTTTAGCAAGAAAAATGTTGGCCAGCAAAAAACTGACCCCCAGCGTGATCACAGGGTTGATGA
>CAYIQK010000083.1:0-6205 GCA_964365515.1 uncultured Planctomycetales bacterium
AAATATTCAAAGGCCCTCGATTCATCCCCCTGGTTCAAACACAGATAGGCCAGATTCAGATACGGCGGCAAATAATTTCTGTCAGTTTGAATGGACAGCAGGTAATATTTCTCGGCTTTGGAAAGGAAACGAATTTGTTCATAGAGAATAGCGACATCATTGTAAATCACCGCGTCCCCCGAACCGAACGATATCGCCTTGTTGTAATACGCCAAAGCGCCGTACCAATTGCCTTTTTGTTGCTCCGCATAGCCTAAGGCGCGATATTCTTCGGCGATTTGTGGTTTTGTATCCGCGGAAACAGCTGCATGAAAAGCACTGAAGGAAATGAAAAAAAGCAGACTTAAAATTACCGGATTGATTGTTCGATTGAAAACGTTGAGTGTAAGCATAATATATAAACCGGCTTTTGGCAAGAGGAAAAATCAGATTGTGACCGAACATCCTCCATTCAAAATTTGCGAGAGGAATTGATCCCTTTCATTCCCCGCGTTGACCAAAAAAGCTCCAACCGGCTTTTGATTCTCCAGAAATATTTTCCGGTAAACCAGATTGCTTTCATCAAAGCTCACTTGATTTTGAGAATCATCATCCCCCGATATCCGCCCGATCAAATCCAAGGTGAGGTCAGGGCGGACAAGCGAATGGACCTCCAGCGGGGGATGAAATTCCCTGTCCTCTCCGCGAACCGCCGCGGCAACGACTCGTCCCTCCTCCTCCAGAGTGCCGGCAAGGCGGATACCGCCGCACGGGAACCGACGGTCATCTCTCGCACAGACTTGGTCAACCGCAAAGACGTGATCCAAATTTGTTCGGAATTGATGATTGACGCATATTTTCTGATTCACAGCCAAAGGGGGATCGGCGAATAGCTGAAAATCCGCGCGGGTTTCCCCAAGAATGACTATGGACGCGGCCAAGACTTTCCCTGACTTCAAACGGACGGCCTTGACATCAGTCTCACCCAAGATTTCCGAAATAGCATTTTCGCAAAGGATTCGTAAGCCTTTTTGCTGAAGGATACCGCTGATTTTTTCGGCTATCTCAGCCTTGCATAAGTCAGGGAGGATCTGCGGCCCGGATACGATCCAAACAACTTCTTTGTCCCTTTTCAAAAATGCGTTGGCCATCTGCAATCCCCAGAAGTGATCGGATTCAATGACGACCGTCTCCGTCAAAGGCAGGATGTTGATCATCTGATCAATCTCGTTGAGCCGCCGGCCGCTGAAAACGCCGCCTTTGTTGACGCCCTTGATCTCCGGTAACTGCAATTCCGGCGTATCGGCAATGATCAAGATGTCGTAATCCACATGATTTTTATCCTCGGTTGTGATTCGGCTTCGCCGCAGATTGATCCGCGATATCTTTTGTTCCAGAAACAACTGAACGCGGTGCTTTTCATAAAAATCTTTGGGTTTATAAAACAGCGTTTTGTGATGAACCTCCTTTGCGATGAGGGCGGGAAATAAACTGCGGTCATAAGGGGTGTGACCGTCAAAACTCCACAACATGATTTCGCTCTGAGGATCAAATACGCGGATTTCCTCAATGGCCTTGACCCCCGCGATGGAACTGCCCAGAACAAGTATCTTCTTCATCTCAATTCCTCGCCTCCTGCTGAATCTTGAATGCCTCGATGCCGTTACGCATCAGCATGACAACGGTGACCGGTCCGACGCCTCCCGGGACCGGCGTAATGAATGACGCCCTCCGGCTCGCATTTTCGAATTCCACGTCCCCGACGATCCGCGAACCGGTCTTGTTGATCCCGACGTCAATGACAATGGCGCCCTCTTTGATCCATTGACCTTTGATGAGCGACGCCTTGCCCACAGCCACGACCAACACATCAGCGCGCCCCACATGCTCCACCAACCGCCCTGCCTGGCTGGTGGCTAGATGACAAACCGTCACGGTCGCGTCCTGGGCGAGCAACAGCAAACTTAAAGGTTTTCCGACAATTTCGCTGTGGCCGACCACAACGGCTTCTTTCCCGCGCAACTTGACACCCGTGGAGCGGATAAGTTCCATGACCGCGGCCGGGGTGCAGGGGATGATGCGTGTATCGCCGAGCATCATTTTCCCGATATTGGTCACGTTGATGCCTTCTAAGTCTTTCGAAGGGGCGACGTAATTGGCAACACTTCGATAATCAATGTGCGCAGGAATCGGCTTGTGAATCATGATGCCGTGGATACCAGCATCCGCATCGAGTTTTTTGATGACGCTGATCAGTTTCGCCTGTATCGTATCCTCCGGCAGGAGCTTCAGTTCATACTTGATCCCGATGTATTCGGCCGTCTTTTTCTGTGAATTGGCGTAGGCGCAGGAACCGGGGTCAGAGCCCACCATGACGTTGACTAAATGCGGCACGCCGTCGAACGTCTCTTTCAGCCGTGCCACTTCCTTTTTCAGTTCGTCCTTGAGCTTTTTGGCCAGGGCCGTACCATCGAGGATTTTCGCGCCGGCGGTCATTGGTTGATCTCTACGTTGACACGGGCGGCGTTGAAGGCGGCCGCAAGGAGTTCGACGGCGACCTTCACATCACAAAGCAAGTGCCGATTACCGTATGAAACCAGGGCAGGTGACAATTGCACGGCCTTGTAGCAAAGTTTGCAGATTTCCATTGGGATTTCCCGTGCCTTGCGCCGGGCGGCGTTACGCTTCGCGGGGGCGGCGCCGCGCGTCTTGACAACGTTCAAATACGCCTTCGCGTCCAGATCAACGAGCTGTAAAAAACGTTTGCGCAACTGCTCGCTTGTTTTAAGCGCGTCTTTTATTTTTTGTTCATTGGCGCGCGATGAAGTCTTGCCGAGCGAATAATTCGCGGCCATCGACAACAAGGCCGCCCCCAAAGCCGCCGTCAACGCCGCCGCCGACCCGCCCCCCGGCGCCGGCACCTTAAGTGACAACGCACGTGTGTATTCACTTAAACTGTAATTTCTGAAGGGTTTCATATGCAAGTCATCATAACGTAAACGTCATGCTATTTCAATCAAACCGGAAACAATTTCTCACCGATAGATTTGAACTTATTGATACTAAGTGCACCTCGTTCATTTCGAGCTTTTGAGCCAGGCACCATTAAAGCCGCCTTAATTTTTGACCGTTGAGCCTCATAAATTTCCAGTGTATTAAAATCAGAGTCGAGCAAGACCATTAGGACTGTGTCCCAATCATGTGTCATGCGAATTGCCCCAAGTCGTTGTCCAGGTTTACAGTTATCCTGCAAACATCGTCCTTTAATTTGAAATCTTTTGACCAATCCTTTAGTCCGCTTAATTGCATCATATCCAGCTTGCCGTGCTGATGTGAGTTCAATACCAAGAATTCGCGCTGCCTCATATTCTGCAATTTCACCGGTAACGCCAAGTGCCTTACCTGTTAGCGCGTAATATTCTCGCGCGAGTTTTTTGGTTTCCTTTAATAAATTCATAATTTTCTGATTTTTGTTCATCTATGGTAGGTTATTCGGGGGGACACACGACGTAACCTTAATTATTGCCAATTGCGTCCTCCCTACGGGAGCCTTCGGCACGTAAGGTTATTCCGGGGGTTATTCCGGTGCCACACGACGTAACCTTAATTATTTTCGATTGCGGCCCGCGGGCCGCTTTTCGAATTGTTACCGATAAATGGCGTGCGTGCCGATATCATAACAGATCACCTCGTGGGCGTTGATGAAGCGAAGCAGCACACGATACTCCCGATTAACGGAATACGCCCAATAGCCCTCCAGCGGCCCTTTGAGCTTATGCGTTCGCAGGGGCGGCGTAAAAGCGTTGTCCCGGAATAACTGGTCTTTCTTAACAGCCAAGTCTTGAATGTGTGATGGAAGTTTCTGGAAGGCTTTTCTGAAATCCGACGTGACATGGACGATGCGAATGGAACGGATCATGATTAACGAAGTTCTGCCAGCGAATGAACAATCTTTGTCTTCCCGTCACGCAATTCTTTTTCACCACGTCTGATTTTCCCAATGGCGTCCTGGAATTGCTCGATCTGCTGATGATAAATCGGATCGAATTTCGTGAACCAGGCCCTGAATTGAGTAAGTTCTTTGGGTGGCAAACCAGATATAGTTTTTGCAATCTCTCTTATCTTGATCATAGTCCCTCCTCCCGGTCGTTTAGGCAAAGTATATCACAATTATCTACTTGCCGATGAAAGCATTTTTACGTTTTTGTTTAAAGTGTTATTGCCAATTGCGGCCCCGGCCGTTTTTTAAATTCGTGCCATTCCGCACAATTTGAATTCCCGCCCGCGGGCGGGAATTGGATAATATCAAGGTTTTGCATATACCGGCAATAAGAATGACGGACAATAATCTATTCCGGGGGTCTGGGCATTGACTTCCAGCTCCCAATATTTCGCGGGACGGCAGCTTAGGCAGGTATTGTACTGGGACCCTTGGGGAAGCGAAAAATTGAGCGGCCATTGAACCGCCTGCTGTTGAAAAGGCGTCAGGTTGTTCATGGTCAATGTGTCCGCATAAAGCTCATAGGAGACAATCACGGACGATTTATTTTTACCGCTGCCGCGCGTCTCGTACCTTTCTTCAATATGGCGCAATGTTGCTTTCATTTCTTTTAACCCCGGGGCGGGTCTGTTCATACGTAAGGTCATGCCCGCTTGTCCACCCAGGAAAAACGGAAACTGATGAAATTCCAGAGAACTCACCCCATATTTCCAAAGGGCCAATACGAGGTATACCCAATAGGCCCAGCTTATCACAAGGATGAGGTCAAAGAATCCAATAAAAAGTTGGAAAATTCTGTCTGGCTGCTCGGCAAAAAATAACCAGTTAAACGGCGCGCAAAAAACGGTAATGCCTAAGTTGGCATAAAGGCCGGATTTAACTTTCTTCGAGGAGTCTGCCTTGATCCCTTGGGGGTCCCACGGATAATCCGCGCGCCATCTTTCTGCGGGATACTGTTGACTTAAAAATGCGGCTTTTCTTTTCGCATTCAGGCTGAGCAAACCGTGTATCAGCGTCAGGAGGCCTGCCAACGCGAAGAGCCCGCCGAAGCTGGCGGCCACCTCCCGCGCGGCATGGAAGCTCGAATCCTTGACAGGGATCACGTTGAAAGAAGCAAGGATTATAAGAGTCCCGGCGCCGATAAATGGCAGGCTGAAGAAGACCGCCGGCCAGCCCTCAATGGTTGTGCGGCTGATGGTGGAATGTCCCCGGAGCTCTTTGCGTTGAAGGTCAATCATAGTTTATTAACGTGTTATTGCATTTGAATTCGCGTCGCGGGCCATTTGCTCAAGGATTTGAGCCCTCATGGCGCACATCTTCCAATAAGAAAAATTTGTGGTTAGAATGTCCCAAAGCCGTGGAACTGCCGTCGGAACCTTCGATTCGGCTGTCGGTTTCTTCTCTCCCCATCAATTCAACCCTCTGCCCTTCTTTGATTCGTTTCAACTTGTCATACACAGCCCCATCGACTGGAATGAAATGCAGAACGACCAGTGTGCCTTCTGGATTTTTTTTGGATTTCCACCTCATATTGCCGTTTGTGATTGGCGTAACTTCCACAATCGATGGGTCGCTGAATTCTCCGGTGGTCACAATGGCGTCATTGGTGATATATGGCGCATATTTATCATATGCCCTTCCTATATATCGGATATCCCCGGGATAAACCATTTCATCGCTCCATTGGGCCGAATAAATAACACCCTTATAGTCTATCTTCCCGCTTTGTATATCGACGCGCGTTTCCCGAACGATCGAATCTGCCGACGGCGCCTTGAAATAAAAATAAACTGCCAGCATCACTCCGATAACCAATATTTTTTTTTGTTCATTGCCCTATCTCAAACGCGTTTTTGAGGATTTCGACCGAATACCCGCCGGTTTCCTGCGGAATGACCGCCACGGCATCGAAGCGGGCGTCGATATCCAGGGAATCTTCGCGCGCTAAATACCCTTGCGCCGTTCGAATGATTTTCTTTTGTTTGGCCGGGGAAATCGATTCAAAGGGATGACCGTAACACGTCTTGGTGCGGCTGCGCACTTCAATGAAGCAAAGTGTCTGGCCGTCTTGGGCGATGATATCGATTTCGCCGAAAACGTTGCGGTAGTTGCGCGCAACAATACGATACCCTTCCTGTGTCAAGCGCTGTGCCGCCAGATCCTCCCCCAATCGTCCCAGATCTGATCTTTCGCGTGTCATAACTGGTAATGGAATGTCTTGCGGTG
>CAYIQK010000084.1:0-6083 GCA_964365515.1 uncultured Planctomycetales bacterium
GAACAGCTTCTGTTTGTCGATGTCTCGGACGCGTTTTATTTTTTCTTGAGTTATCAGCAGGAGTTGGAGGCCCTGGAGATGACCCGCGCGGCGCTTGAGGAGCGGGTCCAGGAATTGAAAAAGCGCGAAGCGCTCGGCCGTTCGCGGGCCAGCGAGACGGCCGGCGCCGAGGCGCGTCTGCGAAAAACAGAAGCCGACTTGGAATCCGTCAAAAGTCAACAGGACGTGTCCCGTCAGCTTATGGAATTTTTAACCGGGACGGCCGTTTTCGCCCTGATTGAGAATCCCCCGGAGGTTGTCGACGAGCGCGGTTTGGAGGATTGTCTGGGAAAAGCGGATGATCGTCCGGATGTCCGGGCGGGGCGGGAGGCATGGGAGATCGCGAAGAAAAATATCGTCCTGGCCCGCGCCGGGTCTTTCCCGGAGGTTTCTTTGGACGGCGATTATTTCACGGACCGGACGGGCAGCGCCGCGGATGTGACGTGGGACGCGACAGTGAAGGTGAGCGTTCCGATTTTTCAGGGCGGGGAGAATATCGGCAAAATCCGGGAGGCTGTCTCGCAGGCTAAGCAGGAGGAACTGAAATTCGGCCAGACCCGGCGGGAGGCCTTGCTGGAGATCCGCGGCAATTTCACCCGGTGGCAGTCTTCTCTGCGACAGACCCAGGCCCTGCAAAAAGCCTTTGAGGCGGCCCAGAAAAGTTACGAGCTTCAGAAGGAAGATTACGCGCATCATTTGGTCAATAATCTCGAGGTTTTGCAATCACTGCAGGATCTGGAAGACCGCCGCAGGGATTTGATCGCCGCCGACAATGAATCGAAACAGCTTTATTCTCACCTTCTGGTCTCCATCGGAGAAATCGCGCCATGAACATTTCTGATTTGTCGATCCGACGCCCCGTGTTCGCTTGGATGGTGATGACGGCGCTCCTTGTTTTCGGGATCATCAGTTTCAAACAGATGGGCGTCAGCCAATTGCCGGACGTCGAATTTCCGGTCATTTCCGTTCATCTGACGTGGGAGGGCGCCGCGCCCGAGGTGATGGAAACGGACGTCGTTGACATCGTGGAACAGGCCGTCATGACGATTCAGGGGATCAAGGAAGTCTCTTCCTCCGTGCGCCAGGGGCAGGCGGCGATCACCGTCGAATTGGAGCTTGGGCGCGACGTGGATGTGGCCGTCCAGGAGGTGCAGACGAAGATCGCCCAGTCCCAGCGGCTCTTGCCCAAAGAGATCGATCCCCCGATTGTGATCAAGAGCAATCCCAACGAACAACCCTTCATGTGGATCACGACGAAGGGCAGTCGTCCCCCGCGGCAGATCATGGAGTTTGTCCAGGATCATCTGCAGGATCAGTTCACGACCATCACAGGCGTCGGGGAGGTGTCTTTGGGGGGATTCACCGCCCCCAACTTGCGCGTTTGGTTAGACGCGGATAAACTCGCCTCTTATCAGCTGACGGTCAGCGACGTCAAGGATGCCATCGAAGCGCAGCATTCGGAAATCCCGGCAGGGTTGATTGAGACGGATGTCAACGAAAAGAACGTCCGGGCCATGGGTGAGGCGGCCACGCCGGAGGAGTTCGGTGATCTGGTGATCGCCCGGCGGGCCGGATCGCCGGTTTACCGTCTGATTCATCTCAAAGACGTAGCAGTCATTGAGGACGGTTTGGCGGATGTGCGCCGGATTTCCCGCAGTAACGGAGAAACGGCCATCGGTTTGGGGATCCGCAAACAGACCGGCGCCAACGAAGTGGCTGTCAATCACAGGGTTTTGAAGCGGCTGGCCGAGGTCAAGAAACAACTCCCCGAAGGACTACAGACGGATGTCGTCATCAACCGCACCCAATTCATCGAGGACTCCATCGGGGAACTGACCTTCACGCTTGTCCTTTCCGCGCTCGTCACATCGCTGGTCTGCTGGCTTTTTTTAGGCTCATGGAGCGCCACTCTCAATGTCCTTTTGGCGATTCCCACTTCCGTCATCGGCACGTTCATCGTCATCCATGCTTTGCATTTCACGCTCAATGCCTTTACGGTTCTCGCCTTATCGCTGTCGATTGGGATCGTCGTCGACGATGCGATCATGGTCTTGGAGAATATCGTGCGTTACCGGGAGAACGGACATGAGAAGGTCGAGGCCGCGAGTTTGGGCGCGCGGCAGATCACCTTCGCCGCCATGGCGACGACGGCCGCCATCATCGCGATTTTTTTGCCCGTGGCCTTCATGTCGGGGATCATCGGGAAGTTTTTCTACGAATTCGGGGTGACCATCGCCATCGCGGTGGCCTTGTCGCTTTTGGAGGCGCTCATGCTCACCCCGATGCGCTGTTCACAGTTTTTGCGGATCGGAGAGCGCAGGACATTTTTGGGCCGGGGAGTCGACCGCGGTTTTCACGCCGTGGCGCGGTTTTACCGCCGGAACTTGCAGTGGGCGCTCAATCACAAAAAGACGGTCCTCATCGCCGCGATGATTGTCTTCGCGGCCTCGCTGGGGATCACGCGTTTCCTGCGCAAGGAGTTTGTCCCCGCGCAGGATCAAAGCATGTTTCTGTGCAGTCTGAAGACTCCTGTCGGGTCTTCCATCGCCTTCACCGACGGACGGATCAAGGAAGCGGAAAAGTTTGTGCTCAGCCGGCCCGAGGTGAAGCGTTATTTCGCGGCGATCGGCGGGTTCACGGGAGGAGCGGCGAACAGCGGGATTTTACTGGTGACGTTCCACGAGCCCCGCAAGCGCCCTGTGGTGGCGCCGGCTCGTCATCGTCTCTCGCAGGCTGAATTGATGGTTCTGTTCCGTAAGGAACTCAATAAAATCCCGGATTTGAAGGCGTACATCCAGGATTTGTCGCTGAGCGGTTTTTCCTCTCAGCGGGGTTTTCCGGTCGAGCTGACCGTCCGCGGTCCGGATTGGGAGCGGCTGGCCGACTACGCGGCGGCGATTCAAAAGAAAATGGCGGAAAGCCATCTGATGGTGGACGTCGACACGGATTATCTTCCCGGCGCCTCGGAGATCCGCGTGATCCCGGACCGGCGCAAGGCCGCGGAACACGGCGTCAGCATTGCGGCCATCGGCGAAACCATCAACGCGTTGGTCGGCGGCGAGCGTGTGGCGAAGTACACTCACGGATCCCGGCGTTACGATGTGCGTCTGCGCCTTGAACGTTTTCAGCGAAGCGCCCCGCAGGACATCGAAAAGCTGATGGTGTGGAACAATCGCGGGGAATTGGTCCAGTTGAAGGATTTGGTCCGGATCGAAGAGCGAAAGACGGCCCTGACCATCACGCGCAGGTCCAGGGAACGCGCTATCACCGTTTCGGCCAACGTGGCACCTGGCCAATCACAGGCGCAGGCGGTTGCGGCCGCGGAAAGCATCGCCGGTCAGGTCTTGCCCGACGGGTATCGGGCGGTTTTGAGCGGAAGTTCGCAGACCTTCAAGGAATCGTTCGCGAGTTTGGGTTTCATTTTTTGGCTGGGGATTCTGGCGGCCTATATGGTCCTGGCGTCTCAGTTCAACAGCTATGTCCATCCCTTGGCGGTTCTGACGGCCCTGCCGTTCAGCGTCTCGGGGGCGCTGGCGGCGCTTTGGATGGGGAACCAGTCCATCAACATCTACAGCATGATCGGGATTGTTCTTTTGATGGGGATCGTCAAGAAAAATTCGATCCTGCTCGTTGATTTCACCAATCAGATGCGCGCCCAAGGCAAGGACGTTCCGGAGGCGCTTCTGGAGGCGTGTCCCATCCGTCTGCGCCCGATCTTGATGACATCGCTTTCGACAATTGCGGCGGCGGTTCCGCCGGCGCTGGCGGTCGGGCCCGGCGCGGAGATCCGAATCCCGATGGCGATTTCGGTCATCGGCGGGGTCTTGGTGTCGACTCTTTTTACGTTGTTCGTCGTCCCGTGCGTGTACCTGATGTTCGCGCGCTTCGAAAGGAAGAAAACCTTTTGAAGGTCCCAATGTCCCGTTAAAAAGGGGTTGATATGGGGGTGTTGTGTGTATATAATATCTTCACTTTGAAGGCATATTCAACGAAAGGACATAGCTGTGATACACGTCACCGGGAAAAATTTTGATAGCGAGGTTGTCAAGTCCAATATCCCTGTTTTGGCCGACTTCTGGGCGCAGTGGTGCGGCCCCTGCCGGATGATCTCTCCGATCGTCGATGAGATCGCCGAGGAGTTGAAGGGACGACTGAAGGTCGTGAAGATCAATGTGGATGAGGCCCAGGATTTGGCGGGCCAGTTTCACATCATGTCGATCCCGACTTTGCTCATTTTCAAGGCTGGAAAACCCGTTGAACAGGTTGTCGGGGCCATGTCCAAAGATCAGCTGTTGGAAAAAATCAACCCCCAATTATAGAAGCAGCGTCCGTATTCATGCTCATTCAATTCTGTAAATCCAAAATCGCTTACGCCACAGTCACAGAGGCCGAGCTCCTTTATGAGGGAAGCATCACGATCGATGAAGTCCTTCTCAAGGCGGTGGATATCATCCCCGGCGAGAGAGTGGATGTCCTCAACATCAATAACGGCAACCGCTTTGACACTTACGCCATTGCCGGCAAGGCGGGTTCCGGTGTGATCTGCCTCAATGGCCCGGCGGCTCGTCTGGGTTTAGCCGGTGACCAGATCATCATCTTGAGTTACGCCTCCATGGATCCGCAGGAAGCCAGGAAGTCTAAGACCAAAATCATCCATTTAGATGACCGTAACAGAATTAAAAATTAGACTTTACGGAGATCCCTGCCTTAGAAAAAAATCCACCGCTGTTTCTCAAATCAGCTGCGGTGAACGTGAATTGATCAAATCCATGATTGCAGCTATGTATACCAACAAAGGCGTCGGGCTGGCGGCGGTGCAGGTCGGTGTTGATCAGCGCATCTTTGTCGCGGACATCGGCAACGGTCCCATCGCTTTCATCAATCCTCAGATTTTTAAGAAAAGCGGTTCCAGTGTTTTGGAAGAAGGGTGCTTAAGCATCCCCGATGTGACTGTGGAGGTGAGACGGGCCGAGAGAGTCGCCATCCGCTACACCACCGAAGAAAATGAACAGGTTCAAGGGGTTTATGAGGGCCTGATGGCGAGGGTGATTCAGCATGAAAACGATCATTTGAACGGTAAGATGATCGTCGATTATGCCGGCTTTGCGCAGAAGATCAAGCTGAGGAAAAAATTGAAAGAGATTCAGAAAATTTCGCGGGAAAGCTAAGAGAAATGCCATTGATGGTTGACGAGAGAGCCTCGGTTCTACCGGGGTGGTTTCGCCAGAGAATCCCAGACATGGAAAAAGCCAGGGAGATGAAGAGTCTTCTCCGTTCCCTGGATCTTGATACGGTCTGCGAGAGCGCTCTTTGTCCGAATATGGGCCAATGCTGGGGACGGGGGGTGGCGACACTGATGATTTTGGGAGAGACCTGTACCCGAGCCTGTCGTTTTTGCGCGGTCAAGACGGGCCGCCCTTTGGACGTCGATCCCGAGGAGCCGCAGCGGGTGGCTCAGGCGGTCGCGAAACTGCATTTACGCTACGCGGTCGTGACCTCTGTGACGAGGGATGATTTGGCTGACGCCGGGGCGGGCCAGTTCGTCCGGACCATTCATGCCATCCGCGCTTTAATGCCGCAGACCAGGATCGAGGTTTTGATCCCGGATTTCTCCAATAAACCGGAATCCCTTGAACAGCTCGTGGCGGCACGCCCCGAGGTGATCAGCCACAATATGGAAACGGTGCGCCGGTTGTCTCCCGATGTCCGTCCGCAAGCGGATTACGAGCGTTCGTTGGCGGTCTTGGGGAATCTCAAAAAACTCGCTCCGTCGATTTTTATCAAATCCGGGTTCATGGTTGGACTCGGCGAAACTGACGCCGAAATCACAGAGTTGATGAGCGACCTGGCCGCGGCCGGATGTGATATGCTGACCATTGGACAGTATTTGGCCCCGGGCCGCAAAAAACGTTTCTTGCGCGTCCAGCGATTTGTCAGGTCGGAGGAATTTCAACATTATAAAACAATCGGCTTGAATCTCGGATTCAAGCACGTGATGAGCGGCCCATTGGTGCGCAGTTCTTATATCGCGGAAGAAGGATACC
>CAYIQK010000085.1:0-6044 GCA_964365515.1 uncultured Planctomycetales bacterium
ATGCCGATGTTTGTCCAGGGGCTTGCCGGGGTCTCCCGGCGGCTCTACGATGGGGGGGCGCAATACGCTCACGCCCAGGCCGTGCTTCCCCTTCACAAAATGATTTCTTGGTCGGCGTGGCTCTTGGCCTTGTTTCAGATTCCCTTCATCATCAATCTGATTTGGAGCATGCGCAGGGGGGAAAAGACCGCCTCTGACAATCCGTGGGAGGCCACCACCTTGGAATGGGCGGCGCCGACACCGCCGCCGCATGGAAATTTCAAAGAACTTCCGACGGTCTACCGCGGGCCGTATGAATACAGTGTTCCTGGAGAAGCGAAAGACTTCACGCCGCAGAATCAGAAGGAACTCCTTTGAGATGACAGAAACCATTCCCTATACCGTCCAGCCACGGCAAGACACAGGATTGTATAATGCCAAGCTTGGGATCTGGTTATTCCTGGCCTCCGAGGTGATGCTCTTCGGCGGACTGTTTTCCGCGTATGTCCTTTTGCGGACAGGATCCGCTGACTGGCCGGTTGGCTCGAGCCTATTGAGTGTTCCGATCGGCACCTTCAATACCATCGTGCTGATCTCGTCGAGCATCACGATGGGCTTGGCAAAGGTTTCCATTCGAAACAGAGATGTTTCCAAATTCAGGCTCCATTTGGGACTTACGGTCCTGTTGGCTATGCTTTTTCTTGCCGCGAAAAGCTTGGAATACATGACCAAGTTCTCTCATCACATGTATCCGGAAACAAGCATTTTTCTGGCGATTTATTTCGCGCTGACCGGCCTGCATGTCCTGCATGTGATTGGAGGGATCGTTGTCAATTCTTATTTCTGGGGGCCGGGAAGCCGGATGTGGCGGACCGACCCCGAGCGGTTTATCAACCGTATCGAGATTGCCGGCCTTTATTGGTATTTTGTTGATGTGGTTTGGATATTTTTGTTTTTGGTGCTTTACCTCTCATAGGACTCTAAGAAAAATCGATGCGGACAAGGTTTTCCATGATTTTATGCGGGATCGTTGCATTTCTCCTCGGGGGCATTGATTCCTTCCGTGCCTATGCCTGCAGTGTCTGCTTCGGGGGAATGCCGGATGATCCGGCCAATATCGCGTTGAAGAAGGCGATCCTTTGTTTGTTTGGGATTCTTTGCATTGTCCTTGCTCTGTTTGCAAAGTTCTTCTGGGGCATTCGCCAGCGTTCCATGTTGTCGTCTCGATAGAGAAGGGGGGGGAGGAAAAACAGTATGGATTTCGCCAAGCTATTTCATCTGCCCATTGCCGCCTCAGCCCACGGTGATAAAGTCGACCTGGAGATTTATTTGATCCACCTTCTGATGTTCGTGCTTTTTCTGGGGTGGGGTATATTCTTCGTCATAGCCGTCTTCAAATTTCGCAAAGGCCGCAGCCCAAAGGCCGACTATCAAGGTATCCGATCTCATGTCTCGACTTTTGTCGCTGTGGGGGTTGCTGTCATCGAAGCCGTTTTGCTGCTCGGGTTTTCCATTCCTTTCTGGAACAAGCAGGTCAACGCCCTTCCCAGCCGTTCAGATACAATTGAGGTTCGCGTGGCGGCGGAACAATTCGCTTGGAATATCCATTATCCGGGTGCGGATGGCATCTTTGGAAAAACCGACGCTCATTTTTTAGATAAGCAATCCAACCCATTAGGGATCGATCCCAGCGATCCGCATGGGAAAGATGACATTACAACAATCAATCAGTTGCATCTTCCCATCGGCAGGCCCGTTATCATTTATCTGACTTCCAGGGACGTGATCCATAGCTTTTCTCTGCCTGTGATGCGTGTCAAGCAGGATGTCATTCCGGGGATGATTATCCCTGTCTGGTTCACGCCGACTCAAACAGGTCATTTTGAGATTGCCTGCGCGCAGCTTTGCGGCCTGGGACATTACCGCATGAAGGGATACTTGACCATCCATAGCCAGGAGGAATTTGATCAATGGCTGAAAGAGCATGCCCCCAAGGACAAAGGCGCAACCGTCGACGATTTCTGGGGTTAACCCGGATTTTTCGATAGAAAAATCCGCCTCGAGCGATAGCGAGAGGCCGCAAGGACAAACTCGACGAGAGTTTGTCCTGCTTTGCCCTGAGAAATTCGAAGAATTTCTCAGGACTAAGTCCTGGGCAATCTTTCAGATTGACCAGGGCGGGGTATCCAAATTTTGCTATTGCAAAATTTGGGATTAATTCTCGCGTGAGGCATTGTGATAGCTGAACACTCCCGCAATAACAAGTGGCTGAGGCGATTCTCCAAGCTGGTTTGTTTTTCCACGCTTGTTCTGATTTTTATCGGAGGGATGGTCACGAGCACCGGATCGGGACTGGCTGTTCCGGACTGGCCTCTATCGTACGGCATGTTTTTCCCGCCGATGGTCGGCGGGATTTTTTATGAACACGGCCATCGGATGGCGGCCGCCGGTGTTGGATTTTTGACGCTGTGCCTGACGGTGGGGATCGGTCTTCGGGAACAGAGGCGATGGGTCAGGCATTTGGCTGTCGCGGCTTTGGGGGCTGTTGTTCTTCAGGGGATCCTGGGGGGATTGACGGTTTTGTTTTTCCTGCCGGCACCCATTTCGATGGCCCACGGCGTTTTGGCCCAAACCTTTTTCATATTGACGATTTTGATCGCTTACAGCCAGTCACTGGAACGAAAGAAGAGGGAGGACGACCAGAGCAGTGCTGTGCACGGTGGATTTCTGAAAATGGCATTTTTTTTCGTTATCTTGGTTTATATCCAGCTCATCCTCGGGGCCACGATGCGTCATACCGGCTCCGGTTTAGCCATCCCGGATTTCCCGAAAATGGGAGGATACTGGTTTCCGCCTTTTGATAAGGGCATGCTGGTTCACATCAATGCCTGGCGGTTCGACCATGATTTACCGCCGGTTGTGACGGCGCAGGTTGTGATTCATTGGATTCACCGCTCGGGGGCTTTGGTGGTCGTCCTGATGCTTGGTCTTTTAACCTTGACAGGATTGCGATGGTATACCAAACGGGGGAAGATCGCTCAGACAATTATTTTTTTGGATTTCTTGGTGACGGCACAGTTGTTTCTCGGTGCCTGGACGGTGCTCACGCAGAAATCACCGCGGATCACAAGCCTTCATGTCGTCCTTGGCGCCGCCATCCTGGGGGTGTCGGTATTGCTTTCTTTGAGGACTGCTCCTTTATCCATGAAGGATCTCCGGGGCATCCTCTTGGGGAAGAAATAGGTCGATGAAGAAAAAATCCATTCTCAGCGCTTATATGGAACTGACCAAACCGCGCATTTTGTCGCTGGTTCTTGTGACGACTGTTTTTGGATATTATCTGGGCGGTCACGGGATCCGGTCTTTCACGGTACTTGTGTATCTTCTTTTGGGGGTGGTGGGTGTCTGTGGCGGATCGAGCGTTTTGAATCAATATTTGGAACGGGAATTTGATTCTCAGATGATCCGTACCCGCAACCGTCCGATTCCGGCAGGGATTATTCTTCCATCTCACGCTTTGAACTTCGGTATATCCCTGACGCTGGGGGGTGTTTTTATTCTTTACACGAAAGTCAATATCCTAACAGCATTTTTGAGTCTTCTCACTTCGTTTTTGTACATCATGGTCTATACGCCCATGAAAAGGACCAGTTGGTTGAATACAACCCTGGGGGCCGTTGCCGGGGCCATCCCGCCTTTGGGAGGGTGGGCGGCCGCGACGGGGACGCTCAACTTTACAGCCGGCATGTTGTTTTTGATCTTATTTTTGTGGCAGCACCCGCACTTTTACGCCATCGCCTGGATCTTGAAAGATGACTACCGCCGCGCGGGATTCAAGATGCTGCCTGTCGTGGAACCGGACGGCCGGCGAACATTTTTTCAGATCCTATTTTTCTCTGTGATGTTGATTCCCGCATCTCTTGTGCCGGCTCTATTTGGCATCTGTGGGATGATTTATTTTTTCGGCGCTTTGATCGCCGGTATGGGATTGGCGTTGGTCAGCAAGAAATTTGCCGTCACCAGGTCGCTGACAGACGCCAGAAAACTTCTGAAGTCCACCGTGGTGTATCTTCCGGTTTTGTTGATTTTATCAGTCGTGGATGCCGTGTTTTGAGGAGGGGATATGGTTTTGAGCATTCATAGTTTTCCGGCCATCAATGCTTTTTTGAATGCATTCGCCGCATTGCTCTTGCTTTTGGGGTGGCTGGCCATCCGGCGTGGAGAAAAGGCTTTGCACAAGAATCTCATGATCAGCGCACTCGCTGCCTCCGGACTTTTTTTGACGTGTTACCTGACCTATCATCTGAATGTTCCCGGGATCACGCGCTACCAGGGACAAGGTTTTTGGCGGATCATCTACTTTTTTATTCTTTCAACGCACACGCCGCTGGCGGTTCTCATTGTGCCGTTGTGTGTCTATGCCGTTGGTTTCGCGCTGAAGGGGAATTTCAAAAAACATGTGATGATCACCCGCTGGCTTCTTCCGGTGTGGCTGTATGTTTCCGTAACCGGTGTTTTGATTTACTTGATGCTTTATCCACCATACTTGTCGGGGTAAATCTGGAATATCTGCGCTTGTCTTATTGACCTTTTCCTTTCCAATGTTAAATCTCCAGATCCCATTACCGACGAAATTGGAGATTTAACATTCTGTTTAGTAGGAAGAAGGTCAATAACGCGACCGGAGGGAGAGGAGAGATGAACTTTTTTACTTGATTTCCTTCTTGGCAAAAATTTTGATAAAACAAAATATCGTCATTCCCGCAATCACTCCCCAGGAAAACAAGAAAAATAACCATCCGTCGGGTCTCATGGTTTAATCTCCTCGTCTTTATACTTGCGTTTCCAGGCCAGCTTGACCAGAACGGCTAACATAATGAACATCGCCAGGAGCCCCAGCCGGGTCGCCAGCACATATATTTTATTCTCGGGCGCGACATTTTCCATCAGGATCACCTTGAGCCAGTCCTGATAAAACCAGGCGCCTAAGATCGTCAGTAAAAATAGCGGTGTAACGTATTTGATGATGAATTTATAGATCCGGGGCACGCGCATATCGGCCCCGTGATGAATTTCAGCCCAGGCTTTTTCCATGCCAAAAACCCAAGAAAAAAGGATGACTTCAATTGTGGCAAAGAGCACAAGACAAAACGTCCCGCCCCAGAAGTCGAGCTCATCGACCACACCGTTTTTCAAGAAAAAGATGGCCGGATGACAAAGAACAAAGGAGACCGCTCCAAAAATGAACACCGCGCGTGTGCGGGTAAAGTTGAATTCATCTTCCAGAAAAGCGATCGCCGGCTGGGCCAGGGATACCGATGAAGTGATCCCTGCCAAGAACAATAGGAAGAACCAAGAAAACCCCATCAAATGCGACATGGGCATTTGATTGACCACCAGCGGCATGGTGACGAATCCTAAGTTAAAGACGCCGGATTGGGCGATCGCTTGGATCTCTGTTGGGCCAAAGAAAATGAACGCGGCCGGTAAAATGATACTGCCGCCGAGGATGACTTCGGCGACTTCATTGGTGCCGGCCGCCGTCGTGCCGGAGAGGACCACGTCGTCGCCCTTACACAGGTAACTGGCGTAGGTGAGGATGACCCCGATGCCGACACTCAACGTGAAGAAGATCTGTCCCGCGGCCTCCAGCCAGACCCTGGCGGATAAAAGCGCGCTAAAATCCGGATTCCAGACAAAGCCCAGGCCGTTACTGACGTTCCAGTCCGGGTGGGCGGGGTTGGGCGTGCCTAATGTCAAAACACGCACGAAAAGGATAAACGCGCAAAAAAACAACGCCGGCATCGCCCATTTGCAGAAGCGTTCGATCCCGCCCTTGATGCCGTGGTATATCACGACGGCATTAAGGACAAACGTGATCAGAAAAAAGAAATAAGCCCAACCGAGACCATTGAAATGTTGGTTTTGTTCCAGTCCCTGGAATCCGCTCAAAAAACTTTTCATGCCGGCCTGGTCGGTGAGCGCGTCGTATTTTCCGAAGAGGGCGAAGAAGCTGTAGGCGAGCGTCCAGGATTCGATGTAGGTGTAGTAGATGAAAATAACGA
>CAYIQK010000086.1:0-6025 GCA_964365515.1 uncultured Planctomycetales bacterium
TTTTTTGACCGACTAATCCGTAATGATACGGCGGCAAATCCACAAAAGGGATCACCAGTTGGAATCCCGACTGACGAAGCCATTGGCGGCATTGTTGGAGCTGCGGACGGATGCTCATTTCAGGCCCGCGCGGAGTGCGGAGATCATAGTTCCAGTGAATGACGCCCACCTTCCCCTCCGGCGCCAAAAGCCGATGAGCTTCCTGCAATAAACCCAACGGATCCTCGCAATGGAGGATGTTGAAAAGCATCGCGTATCCTGCCGTTTCACTCCCGAGGCCGGTCCCTTGGGCGGCAAAATCACGCTGAATGAGACGGATATTGGTGAGAGCCGACTCTTCGATTTTTTGCCGGACGACCTCAATCATTTCCGGTTCGACATCCAAGGCATAAACCGTATGAGACGTCATCCGCGCGGCGGGAATCGTGAAGGTGCCGTAACCGCAGCCAAACTCAACGACATCCCCCTCGCGGCCGGTGAACCCAAGTTTGATGAGGATCTCGCGGGAGTTGAAAAACGTTTCCCAAAGGGATTCCTCCGGCATGCCGCTGTCGCGTATTTTCATGTCTTACCCCGCTTCACACAGCGTTCAATACATTCCAACAACTTCAATGCCTCTGGATTTTGAATGTGATAATGACACACATTGCCCCTTTTGATGCAGTTGACCACGCCGGCATTTTTGAGCGAAGCCAGATGCTGGGAAGTCATGGACTGGGAGATCGCAAGCGCCTCCTGAAGTTCACCGACGGACATGCGCTTTTTTCGAATCAAACAGGTGAGAATCTCAAGGCGTACGGGGTGAGCCACAGCACGCAACAAACGCGCCGCTGAGGCATAAATCTGCGAATATTTCATGTCAGCCATAGGACCGTCCTTTGGAGTAACAGAATATTAGCATATTCTAATATTCTGTCAAATCCTTTCTCCGAAATGAGGTTCTTCTAAGTGATCTCCATATGTTCGATTTCAAGCCGGACCGAGGAAAGCGAGAGCCGAACGTCCAAAAGGAAGAATACCAATGAGGCCATGAGGCAGATGAGACTTGCGACAAAAAACAATTTGATGAAGGCGATCATCATGATGTTGAAGGCCAGCGTTGAAAAAAGCATCAGCATGATGACGCTGACAGAAAATATACTCACCGAAATCAAACCAATCGCCGTCTGCAGAAGACGGCCGCGACGGTAAAGGATCGTAATTTGCCGGCGCATGAGAAGAATCTCGGATTCAGGGACACTTTTCATCCCTGAAGTAAAAATGCGCAGACGGTCGATCGTGCGGCCCAAACGGTTTGTCATGGAAAGGAGCAATAACCCAAGCCCCGAGATGAGGATGCATGGGGCAATGGACGCCTGAAAACTCTGGATGAAACTTTCTGTATTCATCTTCTCCTTCTGATGTCCCGGAGCCGTTACGATTTAGCAAACTGATTCTTCACCCGCGCACGGGTAAAGACAAAGAAAACAATCAATAGATAGAAACCGTAAAAGGCGGCGTAATAAAGCGCATGAGGTTGCACCAACTTGATGCCTGTCAAATACGAAGAAACTTGCGAGCTCAAACTGGCATTGGGAGCAAAATAAGTGAACATGACGTTCGTCTTCTGAAAGACCGCCTGTAAAGGAACAAGTATCAATTGCTGGTAACTGACAATCAGTCCTTTGAGCAGAAGATCAGCGATGAGGGTCCAAAGCACAAAGCGATGGCCGAAAGGATACAACCGAAGGACGAAAATCCCCGACAGGATATAAAACAGACTGCAGAACAATTCCCAACAGCCAATCATCCAGAAGTGAATGATGAAGGCCTTCGGCATATACTGCTTGACCGACAACGGCCCAAGGCGGGCTGTCAGCCGTTGATACTGCTTAACGGCAGAGCGATAAACCTGAGCATAGGTTGTCTTCTTGGGCAGATATCCCTGACATCTGATAAAAATCACCGAGAGCCACAGAAGACCGATGACAAGAAAAAGAATCCCGGACAAGGTTAGAATCTTGGACCTTTTCTTCATGGCGGGGATATCAGACCGCTGCGCACTCCGCGACAGGATGAGGGAAGAGAACCACATGGTTGGATACAAATTCCGTGATTTTCTTTTGCCAAAATTCCAATTCGTTCAACGCCTTCTGCCGGTATTCCTGTGTTTCCTCCAGCATCTGGGGGAACAAACTGCGGTAATACTCGATTCCCTCCAGGAGATTTTTACGGAATTCGCTCCAGTGCTGGATCTGTTTTTCCGTCGGTTTGATTTCAATTTTTTTGATCTCGTTGATAAAATATTCAACGTACAATTTCAATTCTTTGATAAACATGTGCGGGCGTGGGGTCGTGTTCAGAAGATTGTTGCGGCCGTAGATATGCCCCACCATCTCCTCTAACGTGGCGATCTTGGAAAAATAGGCGATGTTCGGCCCTGGACAGATCGCGGTAAATCTTTTCATCGTTTTTCCCATGATCTTGTTCTTGATCAAGGCCGATGCTCCCAGATCATTGCAGATACAGGCCTTCTTGACCACCTCCATAAATTTCTGTTTGAACACCGCCGGATTGAGATTCAATTGCGTGAGTTGGTCAATCTTCAATTTCTGATACTGCCGGGAGGCCGTGCAAATAGGTTTCTCGGTGAATTCGGTATTCGAAAGCAAATATCCCTTAGGACACGCGCTTCCCGGACGGCCGGCCTCAACCCGGCGATCTTTTTCCATATCACTGAGACTGCCTCTCAAGTTATTGAAAGGAACTCCCAAGGGAGAGACATCGCTCAAATAAACATCGTCCTCGGTTGCCCGGGAAAGTTTCTGAAGTGTTTCCTCATCAACGTTGGTCACTTCCGGCACCAGAAGAAAAGGCGTGGCCCACCCCGTGGAGTCCAGTTCGTAAAAATTGAGAAGAAAATCATTCTCCTTCGCCGTCCCGATGCCGCCCTGGGCTGTGATGCGCACCTCATGAGGTTTATCAAAGGGAATTTGTTTGCGCGCCTGCAGGGCGTCATTGTAGATCTGATGCAGACTGCTGATGAGATCGGCTTTTTTCTTTTTGAATTCTTCCAGAATCGGCCCCATCAAAAAACCGTCGGAGGCGAAGGCATGCCCGCCGCAGTTCAAGCCCGATTCCACCCGGTATTCCGAGACCCACAGCCCCTTTTTGGCGAGAAAACGTCCCTGGATGATCGAGGAACGATAATCCGTGACCTTCAAGATAATCTTCTTTTTGATGAAGCCGGTTGCGTCGGCATAAAAATCCTTGAATTTTTCCATATAACTGTAAAGGCGGCGGTTGATGCCGGCGGAAAAAACTATTCCTGAGTTCAATGTGCTGAGGGCATATCCGCGCAATGCCGAGAGGGCATCGGAAAACTCATCGGAAAGCGTCTGACCGTCTCTGCCGCAATAGTCCCGATCCAATTTCGTCATGATGTTGACGTTGATCTCCCCAGGGCTTATCTGGGAACGCAGAGACCACTGCAATTCTTCTTTCAAGATCGGATCGCCTGCCCCCAACATCTGCCGGTACAGCACCTTCAAGGGAGAATCATCCGGCAGGAGCTCAAAATATCTGGTCAATTCGCTTCCCGACGCAAACGGAGAAGACCTCAGCTCTTCGAATTGCGCCCTGACAATGCGATCCACCAGATTCAGATACTCCGTGATCCGGCGCGCCCTGCAGTCTTTATCGTGCTTGGTGATCGGCGTGTATTCCTCATGCAAAAGCCTGCAGTAATACTGCCGCATCTCTTCAATGAGTTCATCATCCACCAAAGAGATGACCGAAGAGATGCCGTATCTGGCAACTTTGAGCGGGCTGTCAATGGTGAAACCGATCCCCATGACAGGAATATGGAATGTGTGTGGACTTGGCATAATGGTCACTATTTGAGGAATCAATGATATATTACTGTATCAAATATACCGTAATCCACAAAAAAAACAAGTTATTTATTACCCTGAAAGGACCGAACCTGATTTCACTTCAGGCAGTTTAACGTCATGCCCAGGACACTTTAGAACAGCCACCTTTGCAATGACAAACCGGCCTGATGAGCCAACGGACATTGTTCCTTGCCATGATGATCACCTCCTTATCTTGATTCTTCCTATCGAGTTAGGTTTATCGCTTCAAGGACTGTGATTGTGTTGATGCATTTCGACGTCGTCATCACCTTCATGCTCTTTAGAGTCATCTTTGTCTTCTTTGACATTTGCCTGCTCATTGACTTTCTCAACTTCATCTTGAGCGATTTTGCTGTATTTTTCCGGATCCTTTTGGAAATCCTTGACACACATTTTACAGCATAAATTGTATATCTTCCCGTTGTATTCATATTTGATGGCTTCGCCCATTTTACCGTCATCGACCAGATTACTTGAAACAGGGCAGATCTTGTTGCCCACTTCAACGGCTTTTGATTCGCCTTCTTTCCCTTGAGGCGGCATCGTCCCTTGAGATAGTTGGAAACTATCATCTGAACAAGCCGATTGCCCGCCGCAGCCGCCGGCATGTTGAGCTTGATAAGTTGAGTCCTGATGACTGCTGCCATCCACTTTCTTCCCGCAATTGCAGGCCATCGCAAAAGACGCTGATAGACTCAAAAGCAACGCGAAAATGCCCAAGATAAACAACTTTTTTTTCATGACTATCCTCCTGTAATGTCATCCCATGATCACCAAAAGTTAAAGTGTAACTTCAAAAGAATTCCGGCGTAACTCACCCCCAGCGCGGCCAGCCCTTGCGGCAGGGCCAATTTCAGCCAACGTCCCCAACCGATCTTGATGCCCTCCTTCTCCAGCGAGGAATACGCCACGACATTGGCTGATGCCCCAATCGGGGTGAGATTGCCTCCCAAATCAACGCCTAAACTGGTGGCCCAAACCATGATGCCGGCGCCCGGGACAATGTGACTCGCAACGCTCTGTTTGATGATGTAAACCATCGCCATGGCCAGCGGCACATTATCAACGAGGGCCGAAGTGAGCCCTGCCCCCCAAAAGGTCGAGCTAACAAAGCCCATCGGGGTTTTAAACAAACTCCCAAGGAAATTGACCGCCATTTGGATGATAAACTTCTTCTCCAACGCCCCGATGAGGATGAATAGGCCGATGAAAAACATGATGGTCTCGGCGTCAATCTTGCGCATAAAATGATGCTTGTAGACCCTCCGGCCGCCAAAGGTGAGAATCACGAATGCCGGAAGAAGCGATGACGTGGAAATATAAATAGGGACCCCGAGATTGTCAAACAAGGGCCTCCCGACAAGAAAGATGATTGCGATACTGATTCCTATGAGACCGCACCACAAAAGATACCTGTCCTTGATCTGTGAATGCGGCTCCATATTCTTGATCTCCTCCAACTTCGCGTGGGGATGCAGTTTGGAAAACTCCCTCCGATTCGTTAAAAAACTCACCCCCAACGCCGCCATACCGGCCGCAATGGCGATCGGGCCATTATGAATCAGGAAATCATTGAAGTTGAAGCCCAGCATCGTGCCTAAAATGACATTCGGCGGGTCTCCAACGAGCGTGGCCGCGCCCCCGATATTGGCCATCACCACCTCACTCACCACGACGGGAACAGGATCGAACTTGAGAAGACGACTCAATTCAATGGTCACCACTGTCAGAAATACCATGACGGTAATGGAATTGATGAACGCCGACAAACCAAAGGCCAAAAGAGGGAAAAAAAGCAGAATTTTAACCGGCTGATAGTTCAATTTTTGAGCCAGGACCAAGGCGACCCAGCGAAAGAATCCGGCCTCAATCAGAATTTCGATCAGAAGAAACATCCCCAATAAAAATCCGATCGTCTCCCAGTTGACCGTATCAATGGCCTCTTGGATGTCAAAGACCCCTAATGCGATGACAAAGACCGCGCCGAATATCGCCAGATACATCCGGGGGATTTTTTCCCAGATGATCAAACCAAAGACAAAAATGAAGGTCAAAAAGGTGAGGAAACAAACAAAATCCATCATGTGAGGGCCGTTAGGAGTTTGGACTATCATTTTGTATTTTCAATC
>CAYIQK010000087.1:0-5994 GCA_964365515.1 uncultured Planctomycetales bacterium
TCGATCCACAGACCCTGATCGGTCCGTCGCACCTGCCCTTCCATCACCCGGCCGTTTTTGAGATGAATGATATCCGCGGAACAGTTCCTCTGAAAAATTCCCGCCGTCAAAACTGCCAAACCCGCCGTTAGTAAAATGTCCGCCTTATGATTTTTCATGCCGGCACCTTTTCATCTCCATAATACCTTTTTATCTTGAGCGGAAAAGTCAAAGATATCCGCCGTCTCCGTCAGGAACCGGTCTACCGGACGACCGGAGGGAATTTCTGCAAAAGGCGGTTTGAGTGTGGCGTAATACCTCGGATAAGGATTGAACTCGTCCTTGAAAGTATAATAAAGAAAGGCCACAACCGAGATGATCACCAAACAGATGCCTGCGCATACCACGATTTTTTTCTTGGACGAAACATGAGTGGCCACCGTCAGGCTCCCGATGAGAAACGCCGTGCATAAACTTCCCAGAAGAATCGCGGCGCTGACAGCCTCAACAGTCACACTGTTGGTGAAGTATCCCAAATATTCGCTCATATCCGCCGTCGGCAGTAAAAATGCCAAAAACAGAATGCTCAAACTCAATTGGGCCGTAAATTGGGCGTTGTGTCTGATGAGACGTCCCACGAAGGCCCACGCCCCGGCCCAGATCAGAGCCGCCGCAACGAAACCCAGCGCCCCCGCCGACAGTTTGAATACGGAAAAATTCTCTGAACTTGTCAAATGGACATGAAAAGCAAATGAAAGGAAGCAAACGATGAGAATCGAACAGATATTCACGGGCTGACTGATCTTTTTGAAAAATCCGCTGGCAGGCACCAACAGTTTCGCCGGAACCACGGCGTGACCCGGATGAAAAAAGCGCAGACGCGTTCTGCCGATGGTGATCTCATCGCCCGACTGCAGGAGGACCTCATCCATCACCTTGGCATATTTTCGCACATACATCCGGTTTTCGCGGCTCGTGTTCTCCACCAACCAGCCCTCTTCCTCACAGCGGATGACCAGATGCTGCGCCGAAACGTGCGGATCACTCAAGATGAGGTCGTTGTCATAACCGCGTCCCATGCGCACAACCGGCAAATCAAATGTCCTGTGTTCCTTCAGGAACCGGATGGGATGAACTATTTCGACGGTGAGTTTCGCCATTGGATTTCTTTCATGAACTTCCGGATAAAATCAATCGCGTTTTGTTTGCCGAGTCCCAAAGCGACCACCTCCACCAACAATCCTCTGTCTTGACGGTCGACTAAGGCCATCGAAAGGTTGATATCGTAAAGCGCTGGATAGCGTTTGTAATTGCGCGCGCACCACAGAACCTTCATGTCCCTGCCGTTGACATCCACAAAATTGTTGTCACAGCGAAAATTGGTGACATCGTCTTCTTCGGCATTTTCATAAGGGTGGGGATAGCGGAAGTGATTCTCGTAGAGATGGTAAAACCGGATCGGATTCAGGCCCTTGCTCGTCATCCAGTAATACTGAAAAAGAACTTGTCCCGTCGATAAACTCGAGGAGAGAAAGATCTCATCGCTCGTGGCACAATTGATGTAGGCGTAGTTGTAAAGTTCGCTCTCTTTGTCTTCCGATTTCCCCCAGCACTTGAAGACATTCAGCAGTTCCCCCGGAACCATGGCATCGCCCACTTCGAGGGTCTCCCATTTCACGGCCAGTAATTTTTTCATGTGGTCTTCCTGATTCGCCATGATCTGGTGCTTGATGCGTTCTTCCCAGCGCGGCGCCTGCCCGGATGATTGGATCAAATTGTCGTACAAATCCTTGAGATACTCCACCGGCACAAGAAAGCTGACCTCATTGCCGGCCGTTGAAACGTTGACGCCGATGACCTCTCCCGCGCGGTTGAAGGCAGGCCCCCCGCTCATACCCGGATTCAGGGATCCGGAAAACAGGATCTTCCTGTAGAACGAATCCTCCATCAGACCGTTGTAAATGCCTTCCATGACCGTCATCCCTAAGTCAAAGGGATTGCCCATCGCGAAAAGACGCGTTCCCTTCGACAGCTGTGAATGCCCCAAAGAAAGAGAACTCCCGCCGGAATCGCGGCTGAGGACAATGGCCAGATCATGAACGACATCAATATCCAGAAGGTCAACTAACCCGACGGCTCCATCATGCCGCAAAGACTCGATGCGAAACCTCTGCGGGGCATGTACGGCCTCGGAGACCACATGAAAATTCGTGGCGATGTGGCCTTGGGCCGTGAACTGAAAGCCGGAACCGATAGAAGTCTTTTTTCCTGTGGCCAGGTCAATCACCTGAATCTGAACGACGCTGGGATGGGAGACCTCATAAATACGCTGGGCTTCATCCGTAATGGACTGGGCGCCGGTTGGTACTGGGAGACATAAAAAAAATGAAGAGGCAACCAAAATGCAGAAAGCACGCATGATTCTCTTAAAGCACCTTTCGGGAAATATTGATTTTATGATCATCTCAACTGGAAGGTTCACGCGACGATTCGTCCGGCACACCTAAACATACCAAGTATAAGGTAGAAAAGAATCCCTGCAAAGTAAAAAGTGGGCGAAATCCCTTATTGGCAAATTGGATGATCACATGGTATACTTTATTTAGAAATATAGAAATGGCAAACCATTCGTAAGGATGGGACGCAAAGCTACTAGGGTCCGCCGTCCAGTATGGCGTGACGGCGAGACAGCCAGTTGCCGCGATCGAACGCGTGAATTTCGAAAACGCGCCCTCCCAGAGATATCATTGAGAGGGGTCCCAACACGTCAACCTATCCTGAAGAATGGATAGGTTTTTTTATTGAGCACATAAGTTATGGAGCGTAGCGACATAACTTATGTGTGCGAAATAATCCCGATGCTTTGCATCGGGATATTGAGTGCATGATTTATGGAGTGAGCGCAGCGAAGATTACGAAATCTCGGGCGACCACCTTATGAAACGGAGCGAAACATGTCTCAAAAAGGGCTCACATTGCCGGAATTGCTCATCGCGACACTTATCTTCACCGTCGCTTTCGCGGGAATCCTTCTGGGAATATTGAGTTGCATGGAATTGAGTGAAATGACGCAGCATTCCACAGCCGCCTTATATGCCTCCAAAAGCCGGATCGCGACAATTGAAAATACGCCATTTGCCCAAATCCCGGCCAATTACAACAATACGACATTCACCGCGCCCCAAGTCAATGGCATCGGTGTAGTCCATGTGAATAGTCCGAGCGCGGACACCTTGGATGTGACCGTCACTTTCTGCTGGCGGCAAACAACAGGGAGAATCATCGGTGAAGATACAAATTTGAACGGACAACTCAATGCCGGGGAAGATCAGAACGGGAACGGTATTTTGGATTCGCCCGTGAAATTAACCACCTTAGTCTATGACACCACGGGTTGACAAAAGGAGAATGACTGTGAGAAACCAACAGGGCTTCACACTCCTCGAATTGATTGTGGCGACCGCGATCTTCTCGGTGATGCTGGCCGGCATGGTCGCCGCCTTGATCGCGGGACAATCCGCTTGGTCAACCACCGACACCAAAATCCGCCTGCAGGAGAATTTGAGACAAACCCTGCAAAGGATTTCCAACGAACTGGAAGAATCCGGAGCGGACAGCAATGGAGTCCCGCAGGTGGTCGTCAACAATGGGGGCGGCGCCAATAACACGGATGTTATCAGATTTTCCATTCCTTTATGCGTTTGCGGCAGCAGCCCCTTGGACGGCAATAGCAATGTGACTTACTGGGGCGCGCCGCTCAAATGGGGAATGACCAATTGTCCTGGGGAGACCCTGCCCGTTAAGACCAACAACAAAGTTGATATTTGTCATTTTCCACCTGGAAATCCCAATAATCCGCAGTCTTTGGAGGTGGCGGCGGCCGCCGTGCCGGCCCATTTATCGCATGGAGACTGGCTGGGGACATGCGCCCCGTGTTCAATCACAAACAACAAATTCATTGAATACCGCATCAATGCCGACGGCCAGCTTCTGCGGCGAGTCCTCAATGACGCGGCCGCCTTAGTCAAAGAAGAAGTTTTTGCCGACAATATCGCGGATTTCCAAGCGGTCTTAAGCGGGGACCAGAAGATGGTGGTATTGACCGTCTCGACGGCGTCCAACACGCATCAAAACAGACAGATCACGGCTTCTTATAGCGTGAATGTCTATTTGAGGAATCGGGGTTGAAACCTATGCGATTGAAAAACGAACAAGGTGTCGCGCTGATCTTCTCCTTATTCACCGTTGTGGTTCTTGTGTCTTTGAGCAGTCTCTTTGTCGTGCGAACGGTGAATGAAAAGAACATCACGGCCATTGAACGCGAGACGGACAAATCATTGTACGCCGCTGTCGGAGGCGCGCAGGCCGGTCTCAAAGCCCTCGATCATCTGATCAACGATTTGCTCACCGATACAATCGCCAGCGCCAGTCCCAGCGGCGTGGTCAGTTATGCCGCAGGCAAAGTCGCCTCCGGCGACGGCATCGGCTGGATTCTGTATGCCGTGCGCGAAAACAACATCACTGTTTTGACTCAAAATAGCGATCAGGCCGAATACGCTCAAAACGGAACTTTGGGCGGCCACAGTTATCAATACAACATCATCATGACGGAAAAATCTGATCCCGTGGCGGTGAATTCCAGCGTGTGGGATTTCCCATACAATTTTCGCATCGAATCCTCGGGAAACCCTGGAAATTTTCCAAGGAAGATATTGATCCACGGCGATTTCACCGTGCGCGTGCAGAAAGACAACTTCGCCAAATACGCTCTTTTCACCAACACCCAAACACTGCCGTCAGGAACATACGTCTGGTTTACCAACAGAACAAATTTCGCGGGAACCATCCATACCAATGCCCGGTTCAATTTTGCTCTGAATCCCAGCGGCACCTTTGACGGCCTTGCGGCGCAGCATGATCAAGATGCCCGGTTCTACAACAACGGCTGGCCCGTCTCGCTGGATGCCGAACGTAACGGCAATACGGACGTCCCCACCTTCAACGCCGGGTTTCACCGCAACGTCAACACCGTCACGTTAACGACCCCCACCCAACAGCAGGATATGGTCAATCAAGCCCAGGGCGGGCAGTCCTTCCCGCAAAACGGCATCTATGTGCCCAACAGCGGCGGCAGTCTCACAGGGGGGATTTATGTCAGAGGAGACAGTGCGATCGATATCTCCGTTGATAACAATAACAATGCGGTCTACGCCGTCACGCAAGGGGCAACGACCAAAACCATTACAATTGATAGAGCCGGGCAACAGACGACGATCGTCAATAGCGCCGGCGGACCGGCCGAGACCTACGCCGGCATTCCCGACGGAATGGATGACGCGGGGACACTCCTCTACGTTGACGGCAGCATCACGGGCTTGAAAGGAACCGTCCAGACCAACACCGAACTGACCGTTGCCAGCAGTAATGATATAGTGGTCACCAATCATCTGCGTTATACAAATTACACCCCGGCGGTGGGCAATCCCGGCGAGGCCGGCTACATGCCCCCCAATGCCGACAACACGACAAACCTATTGGGTCTTGTATCGTGGAACGGCAACGTCCGTGTCGGCACATCGGCCCCCAATGATGTGAACATCCACGGAACCGTCCTGGCCAAAAACGGCATACTCCAGGTGGATGATTACAATGACACCGGCCGCGGCCCCCGCGGCACCGCGACCCTCCTTGGCGGCGTCATCACAAACAATTACGGGGCCTTCGGCCTATTCAGCGGCGCAACCGGCCAACAACTCTCTGGCTACGGACGCAATTTTGCTTATGATGAAAGGATGCAAATAGGAAACGCCCCGCCATACTTTCCGACGTTAGACACATTCGTTGCCTTCACCAATGATATCGCCGACAAGCTCATCTGGCAGGAAGGAGGAAATTGATGAGGGGAGAAAGAAACTATTTGCCTGTTTGGGGCGTAGTCTTCGTGTTGATGGTCGCGGCGATGTTTGCTGTCCACCGGTGGGTGACTAAAGAAATAAGCCATATCGGTCCCTCGGC
>CAYIQK010000088.1:0-5975 GCA_964365515.1 uncultured Planctomycetales bacterium
TGGTGCCGAGGCCCAGAATTGAACTGGGGACGCCAGGATTTTCAGTCCTGCGCTCTACCAACTGAGCTACCTCGGCAAAATCGACAACCCCAATGTTATTCCTTCACCCGGCTCATGATCTTCACAAAGACATCCTGGGCCAGCGAGATTTTTGGGAAATGATGTTTCCGGGCTTTGACGCTGAGCTTCACCGAAGACGAACTCATGCGGACGATCAGAACAGTCACCTTCGCGCCGTTGATCTGAGCGGTGAGAACCCCTCCCTGCTCATTTTTGCCCTCAACAAGCCCCATAATGGAGGCCACATCGACCGCTTCATCCCAGACATCCGTTATGTCGGCCTCGGTCATCCCCTCCACCGTATCCGGACTGGCGATGTAACCGCCCAACGCCCCCACGCTTCCGACCACCACATAAATACAACCCGGGAATGCGAGGACGGCCGACAATAAAAGGGCTGAGATGAATAAATTTTTTCTTGGCAGCAAAATTTTCATGGCTTAATGAAATAAGGTATTCTGAAGGATGAAAGCGGCGAACACGATGGAAACCATGGACATCAGTTTGATGAGGATGTTGATGCTGGGGCCGGCGGTATCCTTGAAGGGATCCCCGACCGTATCGCCGACAACGCCCGCCTTGTGGGCCGCCGATCCTTTGCCGCCGTGATTTCCCTCTTCAATATATTTCTTGGCATTGTCCCAGGCCCCGCCGGAATTGGCCATCATCACCGCCAGCACAAAGCCGGAGGCCGTGGCCCCCAGCAAAAATCCGCCGACACTGCTGACCCCAAACAAAAGACCGACGGCAATGGGAGTGATCACAGCCAAGGCCGCCGGCAGACGCATCTCTTTCAAGGCGGCCGTGGTGACGATGTCCACACAGCGCGCGTAATCGGGTTTGGCCCTGCCTTCCATGATCCCCTGGATCTCCGCAAACTGCCGTCTCACCTCAATGACGATCATGCTTCCGGCACGCCCGACGGCACTCATCGTCAGAGAGGAAAACAGATACGGCATCATCACCCCCAAAAAAAACCCGGTCAACACCAGCGGATTCATCAAATCCAAGTCCATCAAGCCGCCTTCCAAAATCATCTTTTCCTTGTAGGCCGCGATCAGGGCCAAAGCCGTCAAGGCCGCCGATCCGATCGCGAAACCTTTGCCCGTGGCGGCGGTCGTATTCCCTAAGGAATCCAAGGCGTCTGTGCGCTCCCTCACCTTGGGATCCAGACCCGCCATCTGCGCGTTTCCGCCGGCATTATCAGCCACGGGCCCGTAGGCGTCGGTCGCCAGGGTGATCCCCAATGTGCTCAACATCCCCACGGCCGCAATGCCGATGCCGTAGAGACCCATGCTGAAATTCTGGAATCCCCCCGAAAAACCGAAACTGGCGATGATCGCGACGGCAATGATCAAAACAGGAAACGCCGTGGAAAGCATCCCCACGGCAACCCCTTCGATGATGAGAGTCGCCGGACCGGTCACAGCCGCCCTGGCGATCCTCCGTGTCGGCTGATAATGCGAAGAGGTAAAAAATTCCGTCGACAATCCGATCAACAGCCCGGCAATCAACCCTGTGATGACCGACCAGGCAATCCCTAAGTGTCCTGTCCCCAGAATGAAGCGGATGAGTCCATAGGTAAAAACAGCGATCAGACCCGCCGAGACAAATATCCCCCGGCGCAAAGCGGCCAAAAGGGATTTTTGGGAGACCTTCTCCCCCACATGCACAAACCCCATGCCGATCATGGAGGCGATGATCCCAACGGCGGCGATGATCATCGGCAAGGTGACCCCTTCGACGCCAAGACCGGCGGCGACCCCCAGCGCCGCTGTGGCGATAATCGAGCCGACATAAGATTCATAAAGATCCGCGCCCATCCCTGCGACATCGCCGACATTGTCACCGACGTTATCGGCGATCACGGCAGGATTGCGGGGGTCGTCCTCGGGGATGCCGGCCTCCACCTTGCCCACCAGATCCGCGCCGATGTCAGCCGCCTTGGTGAAGATGCCGCCTCCCACGCGCGCGAAAAGGGCCTGAAAACTCGCCCCCATCCCGAAGGTCAGCATGACACTTGTGATGACGGTGATCTTATCCATCCCTCCAGGAAGCGGATACTGAGAATAATACCAATCCAGACTATAATACCAAAGGCTCAAATCCAAAAGTCCCAGACCGACCACCACGAAGCCCATCACAGAACCGGCGCAGAAAGCCAATCGCAATCCGGCGTTCAGGCTGGAACGGCAGGCATTCGTCGTCCTGGCACTCGCCGAGGTGGCCATATTCATGCCGCAAAAACCCGCGAACCCAGAAAACAATCCGCCTGTCAAAAAGGCAAAAGGAACGAATATTCCCATAGATCCGCAAAGAGCCAAAACAAGCAACAAAAGAAACAGGACAGCAAAGAAAATTCCCGAGACCCTGTACTGCCTCTTCAGATAGGCCGATGCCCCTTCCCTCACGGCCGCGGCGATTTCTTTCATCCGGTCAGTGCCTTCCTCACACTTCAAGATGCGAAGGGCCTGAAACAGAGCGAATCCCAGGGCGATCAGGGAACACACGGGTACTAATTTGAGAAAATCGAACATATCTGTCTCCTCCGTAAACAGGCATCACAGGAATCGACTAGTAGGAAGTGTAAAAAGTCTATCACCTGCCCCGGCACGGTTTTTTACCGTGACTGGCCTTCTTGGAACGCCAATTCAATTTTCCCCGGCGTTTTCTTCTCTTGCTCATGATCACTCCTTTGAATTATTGAAGGCCTATTATACAAAAAATACCGCGAGAATCAATAACCAGAGCCAGGATTAACAACCGGGATTAACAACCCCTGCGGATGCGATAAACTTAACGGCGTCTTCGATGGTGACATCCGTAAAGATGATCTCATCTTTGGGGACCAAAACGACATACCCCGTGAACGGGCTCGGCGAGTTCGGGACAAAGACATTGCACAGTTCCTTCTTCACCTTCCCGCAAATCTTGACGGGGGTCTCGTTGGTCAAAAAACCGTAGGAATATAGGCCCTTGCGCGGATATTCCACCAACACCACCTGTTTGAAAGACTTGACCTGATCCTGGGAAAATAAAAAAATGGCCATTTCCTTCAAAGCCGGATAGACCTGCTTGAAAAAAGGCAATTTCAAAAAAATCCCCTCAACATATATGTGTATCCTTCGACCGAAAAAATTGGTCACAAAAAAACCTGTCACGACAATGAGACAAACCGTCACGAAAATACCCACGCCGCGGAAATAAAATCCAAAATATTCGTAAAAATATGGTTTGAGGTATCTGCCCAAGAATCCATCGGTGATGTTGATCGTCAAAACAAAGAAATAAACAGTGAGGGCTATCGGCAGGAAGACCACAAACCCCGAGATGAAATATTTCCTCAACTTATTCAACATACAGACACTCCTTGTTTCTTCCCTTTAAGACCGCACTACAATAACATCAAATGACCCATTCATCCACTTTTTCGTTCACTGTTTCGTTCCCCACGATCTCAACGAGTAGAGCATCACCAGCCCGCCCACGGCTAATAACATTCCGGTCATTCCGCGGAAAACAAGCAGGACATCCGGCCACCAGGCCAGGATCAGAGTGACGCCCAGGACGAGGATAAAACTGCCCAACAAGTATAACGCGGTTTTCTTAATCATAACATTGAGTGGTCAGTGGACAGTCATTCTGAACACTGATCACTGGACACTGATCACTGTTTCTGATGGTCTGCTTTTCCACCTGCGATGCATCCATCCCCATTCGTGCGGATACCGGCGAATATACTGCTCGATCAATTTCGTGATCCTGGCGATATTGACGGCGGCCGCTTCTTTTTCATCTTCCCGCTCCTGTAATTCCACAGGCGGCTCGACGACGATCTTGTGCGTGTCGTCCTCCTGACGGATGATGAACATCAGAAGAATGACCGCCTGAGACCGCCGGGCAAAGACCACCGGTCCTGTGGCGGTGGCGGCCTTCTGCCCGAAAAAATCCACGAATACACCGCCGTCACTTCCAAAATTCTGATCCAACGGAATGAAAAGGATCTCGTTGCCGGCCAGCGCTTTCAAAGAATCCGCGACACATTCCCGCCGAGGGATCGCGTAAATCGTCTTGACCCCGCACTCACAGCGGCGCCGGAACAAATATTGCTCCAGCCGCGGATCGCGGGCGGGGCGGATGATGGCATTGGTTTTGTAACCCTGACGGGCGCAATACAGCATCATCAAAGGAAAATTGCCGAAATGAGCCGTGACCGCGATCACCCCGCGGCCCCGCGCCAGGGCCCGGTCCAGATGGTTTCTCCCTTCAAAAAAGACCTTCTGATCGGTCAGCTGAGGATGCGACATGAAATACAGCATTTCAATCATGCCGCGGCCGAAATTTCCGAAACACCGCCTGACGATCCGATCCGTCTCCTGAGAGGATTTCTCGCCGGCAAAGGCTATGGAGAGGCTCTCGCGGGCGATGCGGCGCTGTTTGATGATGAAACGAAAACCCACGGCAACCAGTGCCTTCGCCAAAAAACGCACGGCGCCATACGGCAGGCGGTCCAAAAGCCACGCCGAGGCCCAAAGGCCATACCGGGCCGTCGCACGTTTGAATTTTTTGATTCCATCTTTCCAAAGGAATCCATACCGGTGAGAGGACATGATCAAACGGTTGGCGATGATATTCCCTACGATTGTTTTTTCTTATTTTCCGGTTCGAAGATACCGCGGATCGTCGAAATCAACTGCCTGACATTCAAGGGTTTTGTCAAATGCGCCGAGGCCCCCGCGTCGGTCTCCGCCTGGATGTCTTCGGGAGAGTCTTTGGCGGTCAAAAACACAACCGGGATATGCTTGATGGATGCGTCATCTTTGATCGCCTTGCAAATCTCCCTGCCCTTCATCTTAGGCAGAAGCACGTCTAAAATCACCAGATCCGGTTTTTGGGATTTCACGATCTGCAGACCCTCCTCCCCCGTGCTGGCAGTCAATACCGAACATCCGTGGGAGATCAAAACCGGCCGTATCGTCTTGATGAGCATTTCATCGTCGTCAATGACCAGGACACTTTTCCATTCCTTGAATTTTCTTCCATGGAAATACAACCGGATGCTGGCCTGGCTGAAGTACAAAAAAACGATCACATTCATCAAAAGATACGCCAAGGGGACCACGTCAATCCGGGGGATATACCGCACCACAAGACAAAAAAACATGAACCCGTTCACCGTTACGATGACTTTGCGGCCCCATTCCTGCAGAGAAATCACGGCTAAAGAACCGATGAATAAAACCGCGAAAAGGACAATATAAAAATACGTGCGAAACGGCAAGTCGGCAATACCGGCGAATCTTAGAAAAATAACGAGCGATATGGCATACAAGGCGGCCAGCCCCACACCGATCACCTTGACATCATAGACTTTCTTAAGCATGAAACACCTCCTCGGGATAAATTCTCAAGGCCTGCCTGCGGGAGGCAGGGACAATCTTCCCCAGCTCAAACTGACACACACAGTCATCACGATCGCGCAGATGAGCGGCAAAAAATAACCCCAGGGCAGGGGTTCATATGTCCCGGCGGGAGTGTTCAAGAACCCCGCGGTGAGACACGCCACCATGATCATGGCCAGATAATGAAACAACTTCCACCATTTGCGTCCGCCGATAGAGACAATGCCGGCGGCAAGATAAAGAAGGGCCGTCAGGGCCGCCACGACGATCAACCGATCGGCAAGATCATCGGAGAAAAAAGTCTTTTTCATCCCCCGGTTGATCGTAACCGGAATAAAAAATAACAATACGCGGGCGCCGGCAATCACCTCCGCCCACCACAACATCCTCACACCCAACGGTTCCTTAGTCATACAATTGGACCCCCTCACACGTACCCATTATAAACAATCCTTGTGATCTTCAAAGCCCTAAATTCGTTTTCTTGTTTCGGCTTCATTCATACTATTTATT
>CAYIQK010000089.1:0-5960 GCA_964365515.1 uncultured Planctomycetales bacterium
CGCGTACATATCCACATGCCGGACGGGAAGACTGCTCGCTAAAAACAATCCGTCGTTGACAGGAATATACTGTGTGACCAGCCGCGCCGCGGCCGCTTCGCTCAATCGCGCCTCCCTGCCGAAACATTCTTCAATGACCTGATCGACCTTTTTATTCATTTTTTGCAGGGAAGGAAAAAACAGGTTTGCCTTGCCTTGCGTAATTTCCTTGGCCAGCGCGCCGCAAAAATCATCAATGCAGGCTTGGACTCGCAATGTCACGCCGTGCAGAGGATCGTTACGCAGAGGATGATTGAGCACCATGATATAATGCGCGGGCTTTGCCGCTTCGATGTAGTCGTACCAACGTTTGGACGTCATGCGCCCGCCGAGATGAATAATCCCCGTAGGGACAGGTTTGAAACCTGTCCCTACCGATAATATTTGATCGAAATAATGAATAACGTTTTTATGCGGATTCCCCAGCCGCAGGCCGCTGGTGACATCCGCGAATACCGGCCAGTTGAGTTTCTCGGATAAAGTCAGAACGCTTTTTTGCTCCGCGGACGATGCCAATTTCCCGACGGCAATAACCCCGCGCTTAACACCTCGTATTTTTCCCGCTATTTCCGCTATTGCCGGGGACACGTACCTTTCTTTTTGGTACGTGTCCCCGGAACGGAAATAAGACGTATACGGCGCGCGTGAATTCTGCCAATATTTTAAATCTGTAGGGACAGCTCGCGAGCTGTCCCTACCATTTTCAAACAGCGGTTCCCGGTACATGCAATTGAGGTGCACCGGCCCCCTCAATTCCCCGTTAGCGCGAAAGACCGCCTGGTCGATGGTGGTCAAAACAAAAGCTGGCGGGATATCGGTTGTCGGGCAAGGAAAATCGAAAAACCAACGAACGTAGTCGCCAAATATTTTGACTTGATCAATCGTCTGATTGGCCCCAGTCGCGCGCAGTTCCGGTGGGCGGTCAGCGGTCAGGACAATGAGGGGCAATTTCTTTTTGGAGGCTTCCACGATCGCGGGGACCAGATTCGCCACTGCCGTTCCGGATGTCGTAATCACCGCGCAGGCCTTGTGCGTAGCCGAGGTGTATCCCAAGGCATGAAAGCCAAGCCCACGCTCGTCGAAATGGACAAAACTCTTGGCCCGCGGATTTGCCGCCGCCGCGATCGCCAGGGGAGATGATCGTGAGCCGGGCGACAAACAAAAATAATCGACGCCGTTGCGGATGAGTTCTTCGACTATCAAAGATGCCCAGAGGCAATTTATGTTAGGGCTTTTCATCTACTTTTTATTAAACACCTCTATAAAATTTCCAATTTTAGTTTCAATTTCCTTCCATTCCCCTTCCGCCGTCGAGCCTTCCACGATTCCCGCCCCGGCGTACAAAGAAAGCTTATCGCCGTTGACTAACGCCGAACGAATCGCGACGGCAAATTCGCTCTCGTCGTACCCGACGTAACCGACGGGCCCGGCGTACCAGCCGCGGTCAAAGGGTTCAATCGTTTGGATCACGCGCAAAGCCTCTTCTTTGGGACAACCGGCAACGGCGGGTGTGGGGTGCAGCCGCGCAATGATCCTGTCATCGAAAACTTTGTCGCGCAATGTTCCCTGAAATCGCGTGACTAAATGCTGGCCGCCTTCAAGCTTAACAAGACGCGCCTTTGTATCCGCCTGGACCTCGGCACATAATTCGTTTAGCGCCACCCGGATAGCGTCAACAACATAGCGGTGTTCCATAGCGTTTTTGGAGCAAATAAGAAGTTCGCGCGCCAGCAGCGTGTCCGCTTCCTGGTCGGTTCCCCGCGGGCTTGTCCCGGCCACCGCCTCCGTCTCAATTTTATCGCCGGTCCGTTTATACAACCGTTCGGGGCTGGCGCCTAAAAAAGCGGTCGCCTTATCCGTCTGAAAACAAAAATGAAAACACTGTGGTGTTTTATCTTTCAAATGTTTGATCAGGGCAACGGGATCGATACGCACGTCGAAATCAAAAAGGGATTTGCGCGCGAGGACGATCTTGCCATGCCGGAATTTCCCGTCCCCAGTCTTTGTCTTCGCGAACGCGGCCTCCCACCCCTGCCGGTCAGGAAAATCCGCGCGGCGCAGGACCTTCGGCGGCGGACGGTAGGTCGTAACGGGCGAAAAATCGGCCGCGTTAAGCTCCTTGAGGATGACCGCCACATTGTCCTTGTCAACATCTTTGAAAGCGATATTAAAAGCCAAAATTGTTTGGTCAGCGTTCTTTAAAAGCTCAAACCGCGGGATGATGAACCGATAACTGCCAAAGCTTTGCCAGTTAGCATCGGTCGCGGGTTCCTGAAAGTTCATGCCGCCGTAATAGCGCAAATTCGGATTGTCCGCCGCGAGCCGGTCTTCCATATGCGCGAAGACTTTCGTGTGATCGACCGGACCGTTTCCCTCAATGACATCGGCAACGCCGATACCGCCGACCTCAAGTCCGCCGTCACGTCCTGCCCAATATACCTTGCAGGGCACATGCTGGTTATGCAGCCAAGTCAGGATGTCGACAGGCTCGCAGGGAAATTCGTAACGCAGGACTTTAAGCGGCACACCGATGGGGGAAACCTTGTCCGGCAACTGGCGGATGTGCGAGGTCAGCACGTCCTTGATTTGATCTAACGCGTAAATTTGGGCGGTGCGGAATAGAGTGATCATTTTTCTCCCACATAAATCGCCGCAACCCCCCCCATCAAGGGATGCGCGCTCACGTTTTGGAACCCGGCGTCTTCCATGATCGCGCAAAACGCGGCGCCGCAGGGAAATCGTTCGATAGTCTGGTTCAGATAACGGTAAGCTTCCCGGTGTCCGGAAACCAGCCCGCCGACGGCAGGCACGACGGCGCGCAAATAGAACAGATGCAGGCCGCGTAAAATCCTGTTGGCCGGCAAGGAAAATTCCAGAATGAGCGTCCTTCCGCCGGTTTGCAGGACGCGATGCATTTCGCCTAAAACTTGCAAAGGGTTTTCCATATTGCGTATCCCGAAAGCCATTGTGACCGCGTCAAACCTGTTTGCCTCAAACGGAATATGGTTAGCGTCCCCGTGGCTTAAGGTGATTTTATCCGCCAGGTTCGCCCGCACGATTTTTTGACGCCCGATGGCGATCATCTCCTCCGCCAGGTCGATCCCCGCCACCTCCACGACACTGCTGTTGCGGCGCGCCAGGGCCAAAGGAACGTCCGCTGTGCCGGTGGCCAGATCCAGGAGTTTTTGGTTGTGTTGCGCAGGCAAGAAGCGGACCATCTGACGACGCCAGGAGACGTCTAACCCGAAGGACAGCAAACGGTTGAGTAAATCATAGCGCGGGGAAATTTCATCGAACATCCGCCAGGAATCGGATTTTGCAATGGTAAGATTGTCGGTGGTACGGGGCATAACAGGAAGATCTGGTTTGGCCCCCACCGTTTTGTTTCGTTTTGAAAGGCGAAACGAACCAAAACGAAGCTGTGGGGGTATCCGCTGAAATTCTTTCCAAAAGCGGATAGAGCATGGTAACACAGGCGGGTATTAGGGTCAAGGGGCATGCCCCTCACAGCTCTTAATTCAATGCGCTCATCCGTTCCGGATCACGCGCCTTCATCGCCGGCGTTGTTTCATCTGTATCCGGCTGCGTATCGGCCAATCCTAATAACAGCGGCAGGTTTGTAATCGGCGTCACGTTGATAATGACCGGCAGGAACCCTTCGATGTGCATATCTTGAATCGGCTGCATCGGCAACGGCAAGGGCACCCCATTCCCGTCGCGCTTGATCTGCAGGTCCAGAAGTGCGGGATTCAAATCAATACCGCCGGGTGTCGTGGCCTTTCCAATTGGAGAGGAAGCTTCCTTCAATACCTCCTCAACAGTTGTTGCAATGTTACGTAATTCGCCTTTGCCTGTTACTTTCGAATATAAAGGAACATCTAACTCCCGTGCTTTTGCTTCTTTTTCTTCGCTAATAGCAGCCGAAAACATAAGAACAGGGATGCTTTGTTTTAAATTTTCTTTTTCATACTCGCGGATCTTTGATATTAAGCCGGGGCCGTCCGAGTTTGGCATTTCATAATCAGTAAGCACCAGATCAAATGAACTGTTTTGAAAAGCTTGGAAGGCTTCAATTCCATCATTCGCAATTGTCACTATATAGCCGTTCCTCTCCAATACTCTTCTACGATCATCAAGTAAATTGCTATCATCGTCAACGATCAAAACCTTGACCACCGGCGAGGAGACGGTGACGCCTTGTTCGCCTGGCAAGGTCACGCCGGAGGCCTCAATTCCCATTTTCCCCAGAAGGTCCGCGGCCGCTTTTTGTACGGCCGGATTTTCCGAATCTTTTTTCCAAATCCCAAGATAAAATGCCAGCTTTCTGCTAACGGGTCGACTGAAGAATCCTTGCGGGTCGACAATAGAGAGACCGCCGTCTTTCTCTTGCACAACATCGCCGTTGATACCAACCCCGCGAGCCAGCGCCAGCCGGTTGATCTCTTCTGCCAGCCGGACCACATCCTTCAGATCTTGGGGGACGGAAAACGCCTTTTCCGCCTCAAATTCTTCCCTGGACATATAGCTTGCCTGAAAACCCTTGTCCGGATCCGCTTCATCATTCTTCGTCAGTCTTAGCAGACGGCTGCCATCGCCCGGGATTTCAAGATAAATGGTATCGGCGGTAAAATGAACGGGTGGATTGCCGTTCACCTTAAATATGCCCGTCGATCGAGAGGACTCTTCTGACGAGATTCGGTACTTGAGGACCGACTCCCCATTGAAACTCACAAAAAAACCATCCTCAAACCTCATCTCCTTGCCTTCATATTTTAATGTGCCGGCTAATGCCGCAGCCTCAAAAGTCCCTGTGAACTTTTTTCCCGTAACAGCTTCCCTGATCAAACCGCGAACAGTTGTGATTTCCTCCGGCGTACTTAAACCAGTAAGCTCCTTAATCTCCACCACCGGCGAGGAGGCGGAAGCGAACCCCATCCCTAAAAGGAGGTCCCCCTCGGCAAGAATTCCCCTTTGCGTCTCTACGTGAAGCATTCCTCCATCCGCGCGCCTGCTTAGATCATAAAAGTTCCTACTGTTCGTGGTTTCAAAATACTCAAAAATACCCCTCATCCCAAGAGCAGATAAATGATGTTCAGCTGCCAGCCATGCGGAGACGACAATATGCCGCGCCAGAGACTCTAAACGATCCTCTTCGAGATCTTCTTTGCCTGTTAAAAATGTTTTATAAAAAATCTCTTTTATCTCTTGCGCGAGAAAAGAGCGGAGCTCCCGCTCTCCCGTTTCCGAAAGAGCATCATACTCTTTGACCATCGCGACAACTCTGTCAATGTCTTCTTCCGGGATGACGGGTAAAACAGGGGGAAGGATGTCAGCTTTAACCCCGGCATCGTCCCGCGAGCCGCGCCCCTTGACATCTTCCTCAATGACTTGATTCGCTTGAGGCCAGATAATCTCAACGTTTGGGGAAAATATGTAAACAGGGATTGCCCTTCCCCCTGGGCCATAATACGAATCTCCACCTCTCATGTAAAGCGCCTTAACCAGCACTTGGAAATCTTTCCCTGGCCGCTGTTTATACATTATCTCTTCAACGCGAGATACCAAATCAGTGATCCTTAAAGAAACATCGAAAATCACCTGCAGCTCCTCTTTAAACCAGTCTGGCCTCGGTTGTATCGGCACTTGAAAGATTTTTTCTCCCGCCACCTGGGATTCAACGCTTTTAGCGATTCTCTGGGCAACATCAATGTTACGCAAAGCTTGTTTTGCCGTATCGCTGATATTCAATAAACCCAAAATCAGGGTTCTGTACCGTTCTACCAATCCATCCGTATCAAAATGCCTGCCTTTATCATTCATCTCCTTCAATACCTCAAAAAAATCATGATATGTTCCCTCAAAACTCATCAAAATTCTTACCAAATCACCCATGCCCTTCGCGATTTCCAATTTATCGGACT
>CAYIQK010000090.1:0-5927 GCA_964365515.1 uncultured Planctomycetales bacterium
CAGATCACTTTGAGCGCCAGGGCGTTTGGGATCCTGATGGGGCAGGGCTCCCCCAAAGGGGATGTCTTTGAGACCGCTAAAGTCGCCGGTATCATGGCGGCTAAATCGACCCCTTCGATCATCCCTCTGTGTCACCCTCTGGAATTGAGCAAAGTCAAAGTCACGTTTGATATTGACCGCAAGAAATGCGTGGTTATGATTGATGCGGAGGTCGTTTGTCTGGGGCGGACAGGAGTGGAGATGGAGGCCCTCACAGCCGTCTGCGCGGCCGCTCTGACGATCTATGATATGATGAAGTGGGCGGACAAAGAGATGGTCATCTCCGATATCAAATTGACTCATAAAAGCGGTGGAAAAAGCGGTGTGTTCGATCGAAAATAATAAGACTAGAACCTATCTAAAAACCTCTGCGAAGAGGCGGGTTTTTGTTTCTTTGTTTCTTGGTCTTCTTCTTATCATTGGTTGTTCCCAGGGCGGCCAGCGCAAATCCGAGCGTTACCGAGAGACACGGACGATGATGGGGACGACCGTCAATGTGGATGTCTGTCTGGACACTCGTGACAAGACCGCGGTCGGCAAGGCTTATCAAGAGGTCTGGGATCGTTTGGAAGATATTGCCTGGCGGATGAATGTTTTTGATGAGCGAAGCGATGTCGCGAAGATCAACCGGGCGGGAACTCAGCCCGTTGGGGTGCAAGAGGACACTTATTATGTTTTACAGAAATCGATCGATTACAACCGCCTCACGTTAGGGGCATTCGATATCACCGTCTGGCCGCTCATCCAGCTATGGAAACGCGGCGCGCGGGAGAATGCCTTGCCGACAACGGCTCAACTCCAAGAGGTGCGCAGTGTGATTGGTTCCGACAAGATTCAACTGCTTTCCAACGGCCGGGTGAGATTGACCAATGCGGGCGTCAAAATCGATCTGGGAGGCATCGCGGCCGGATATGCCGTTGATGAGGCCGTGAGGATTTTCCGCAAAAATGGGATCAACAATTTTTTCATCGATATCAGCGGGGACATCTATGTCGGAGGCCGCAATTGCGAAGGGAATCTATGGCGCATCGGTATCCGCGATCCCCGTGATCTCTCCAAAATCATCGACACTGTGCACTTGAGCGATATGGCGGTTGCCACATCCGGGAATTATGAACAATATTATGAAATTCAAAATGAGCGATGGTCTCATATCATGAATCCGATCACGGGCTATCCACAGAAGGATGTGGTGAGCGCGACGATGATTGCCCCTTCGGCTTTGGAAACGGATGCCTGGTCAACGGCCCTGTGTGTCCTGGGGCCGCGATCCGGCATCCAGCTGGTCAATGCCATGCCCTTGGCCGGGGAGAAATACGCCTGTTTGATCATCACGCGAAACGGCGCGAATGAACTGGTTAGATTCCCGAGCGCGGGATACGAAAAATTTCAAGGAAACCCGTGAGCCTTTGATATAATGTCTCAAACGGAAGGGGATTTTTTTATGCAGCCTGTGAGTGAACCAACAACGCATCCATTCGGGTACAAAGAGTTTATCTCTTCCATCGATTGCTTCGAAGAAAATTACGCCTCTGATATCAATCCTGAACATTACTTCGGGTTTCCTCTGGAGGCGGTTTTGGATGTCGAGAACGCCCTGCGGAATGCGGGGCATTCCCAGGACTTAGTACCCGAAATTCCTTCAGAATTTCAGGGTGCCCTGCTTTCGCGCCGGACAAAAAGCATCGCTTATTTTTCGATGGAGTTTGGGATCGCCCCCAGCATTTACAATTCTTTCCAGCTGAAAAAACCGATGTCGGAGAAGAACCAATTTTATACCCACGAGGTTTTTTCCAACCACTGGTTGTGCGATTATTTGTTCAAGGTTCATACCGACAAGATGCTGGACATCCCTATCTACGGCGGGGGGCTGGGGGTCTTGGCGGGTGATGCGATGAAAAGCGCGGCCGATTCCGGCCTGGCGGTCGTCGGCATCGGTGTCCTGTGGAACAAAGGATATTTCAAACAGAAGTTCTGGTATAAGCACGGACAAATTCCTGCTCAACTCACGTGGGATCCTTACACCTATCCGGGTTTGATTCCGCTCAAAGACGTGGTGACTATCGATACCAAAGAAGGACTTTTGCATCTTCGCTTGTGGAAGTATTATGTGTACAGCTATGACAAGAAGAAGGCCTGCCCGATCATCCTTCTGGACTCCAATGTTCAGGAGAATGATCCGAAATTTCGAAAATTGACCGACCAACTTTACCGCAGTGACGATGTGTGGTGGAAGATATTCCAGAGGATCATTCTGGGCATCGGCGGCATGAAGGCCTTGGAAGCTTTGAATTACCAGATCAATTGTTACCATCTCAATGAGGGGCACGCGGCATTCGCTTTGGTGGAAAAATACATCACCCTCAAGGATAAAAGCGAGATGCCGGAACATCAGAGGAATTTTGTTTACACATGCCATACCCCGGTTGCCGCCGGTCATGACCGTTTCCGCGGGGAGGATGTCGCCAGGATATTGCCGGAGGAATACGTTCGGGCGGCTTATCTGTTCGGGAGACAGACGCCGGAATCCGATCAGATCAACCTGACCTTCCTGTGTTTGAACAACTGCCGTCAGGTGAACGCGGTGGCCCAGAAACACGGTGAGATCACGCGTCTGCAGTTTCCTCAATTTGCTTCCAAAATCCGATCCATCACAAACGGCATCCATATCCACACATGGCTCTCGGCGAGTTTCGAAGGACTTTTCGACCGCTACAAATCCATTCTCGGCGATTGGAGGGAGGATCCGCGGAATTTAGAGAAGGTCTCGCAGCTGCGGGAGGATGGGCAGTTCAGGAAAGAAATCTTTGAGGCCCACCAAAGCAATAAGCGGAATTTGGTGCAAATATTGAAACGCTGGAAACTCAGAGACGACGTCTTCACCATCGGCTGGGCCAGGCGGATCGCCGGATATAAACGGCCGGCCTTGATTTTTCATGACGCCCAGCAGATCATCAAGCTCGCCTACGAGGTTGGGCCGATCCAGATCGTTTTGTCCGGCAAGGCGCATCCCAACGATGATATCGGGTCGGCTCATATTGAGGAGATTCTCGATCACATCGATCAATTGAACGCCCATAAACAGGTGGTTAAGGTGCTCATCCTCGAGAATTACGATACCTACTTCGGAAAACTCCTGACGAATTCGGTGGATGTCTGGCTGAACAATCCTTTGCCGCCTTTTGAGGCCTCGGGGACGAGCGGGATGAAGGCCATTCTCAACGGTGTGGTTCAATTGAGCACTTTGGACGGCTGGGTGGTGGAGGCGGCCGATGATGATATCGGCTGGATTTTTGGGTACCGCCACGAGGGAACGGAAATCGGCGATGAACGGCAATTGCGGCTGGACGAAGATTCCAGAGCCCTCTACGCGGTTCTGCGGGAGATCATGGCGTTATATTATCAAACTTACAGCGACGGCGGAATCAACATCAAGAGTCCGTGGATTGACAAGATGATCAATTGTGTCGGAAGAAGCGCGTTTTTCAATACCCAACGGATGGTTCACGAATATCATACTCAGATGTGGGGCAACGGCGGGAAATGAAACAGTATCTGGATCTGGTCAGGTATATCTTGGAAAACGGCGAGGTCAAACAGGACCGCACCGCTACGGGCACGCTCTCGGTTTTTGGATATCAGGTCAGATACGATCTGCGCGAAGGGTTTCCCATCTTGACGACGAAGAAGATCCTTTTTGACGCGGTGGTGAGGGAACTGCTGTGGTTTTTGAAAGGATCAACCAACATCCACGAGGGGTTGAAAGAGTACACCCCCATCTGGAACGCGTGGGCGGATGAAAACGGCGGGTTGGGGCCCATCTACGGTTATCAATGGCGCAAATGGGAAAGGTTTGTGTGGGACGAGAGTTTCAATGGCTATCGGAAAGAACACCTGGATCAAATCCAGCAGGCCATCGATATGATCAAGAACAATCCGGACTCCCGGCGCATCATCGTGAGCGCGTGGAACGCGGCGGATATCGACAAAATGGCGCTGCCGCCGTGTCACGCGTTCTTTCAGTTTTACGTGATCAACGGCCGGCTGGACTGTCAGCTCTATCAGCGTTCAGCCGATGTGGCCTTGGGCGTGCCCTTCAACATTGCCAGTTATGCCCTTTTGATGTCGATGATCGCTCAGGAATGCGGTCTCGCGCCCGGCGTTTTCATCCACACCTTGGGCGACGCGCACATCTACTCCAACCACGTCGATGGATTGAAACAGCAGCTTCGAAGAACGCCCAAATCATTGCCCAGTTTGAGGATTGCCCGCAAGCCGGTCTTCGATATCGCCTTTGAAGATATCGAATTGCTGAACTATCAACACGACACCTTTATCAAGTTTCCCATTGCCGTATGATTCCCTTTCACATCATGGTTGCGATGGACGAGGCGCGCGGGATCGGCAAAGACGGTCATCTGCCCTGGCATTTGTCCGGCGACTTCAAGCATTTCCGCCGGATCACAACCTCGACCGCCCGGAATCCTAAGAAAAACGTGGTTCTCATGGGACGCAAGACATGGGATTCCCTGCCTGAGCGGTTCAAACCGCTTCCCGGCAGGATCAATGTCGTCCTCTCGAGAAATCAAAATCTCAAGTTTCCCGACGGTGTTTATCAAAAGGACAGTTACGATGAGGCGGTGTCATGGATCATTGCGGAGGATTCGCCTCTTCGTAAAGAGATCGTCGAATCGGTATTCGTCATCGGCGGCGCGGAAGTCTATCGAACGGCCCTTTCTTTGGAAACGGTTCCCATTGTCAAAATTTATGCGACAAAAGTTTCGGGACGTTTTGATTGCGACACCTTTTTCCCGGATTTCACCGGCCGGTTTCAATTGAAGACGGCATCACCCCTTTATGATGAAGGTCCTGTGTCCTATCAGTTCGCGGAGTATGTGCGCTCAGAAAAAGTCAGGTAGTTGTTTTGTGATGCACAAGAAGTCCTCAAAAAGGAAAGCGTTTTCTTGTATCACGTGGATTATTGCGTAACTGCCTATAACATAGAAAGTTCCAGTCTAGATCAGAGTTTTCTGAATCAGTCATTTCGTATGATTTTTTCCTCGATATCAGAGGGATTTTGGGTTATACTTGCAATGGTGTCGAGTGCCTCGGATAACAGGTCTGTGTTCCCGAAGGGCTGATCATGATCCAAAAGGCCAATGGCAAGAAACACATCTTACTTGTCGACGATGACCGCTCCATAACCCAGACCCTCACCCTGCTTTTGAAGACGCGCGGTTATGAAGTCGAGATCGCCTCCTGCGGCGGGGAAGTCTTTGATAAAATCACCGACACAACCGATCTGATCCTCCTGGATCTCATGCTTCCCGATCAAGGGGGGCTTGAGGTCTGCCGCCGCCTCAAGGAAGACCAACTGACCAGACCAATCCCTGTTATCATCTTGAGCGGTAAACTGCTTTCCGAGGACATTGTGGAGGGGTTATACTTAGGCGCGGATGACTACCTCACCAAGCCTTTTGAGTACGAGGAATTGGTGGCCCGCATGGAAGCCGTGATGAGGCGCGGGCTGGTTTTCAGAAACAGCGGGTTGGCTGGGGATGGCGGGGAATCCGTCATCGGCGAGATCCGAAGGATTATCGACGAAGAACTCATCACGCCGTTTTTTCAGCCCGTCTTTCTCTTGAAGCCGTTTCAGTTGTTTGGTTTTGAGGCCTTGAGCCGGCCCGTCACCAATAACATGCTGTCTGATCCGGAACTGCTTTTCAAGGCGGCGGTTCAATATGGCTTTTATCAGGATCTGGAGATCCTCTCCTGGAAAAAGGCCATTGAGTGCGCCGCCACATTTTTAGACGATAAAAAGTTGTTCCTCAACTGCAATCCCTATCTGGTCGAAGGGCCGAAGTTTCCAACCATCAAGGCCCTCTTTG
>CAYIQK010000091.1:0-5894 GCA_964365515.1 uncultured Planctomycetales bacterium
TTCCCTGCGCAAAGAAATGATCCGTTCCTGGCGCACCGATGAATTTCAAATCAATGCCCATACCTTGAAGGTCCTGCAGCATGCCGCGCGATAAGATCACCAGTTTGACCAATCCGCACATCAAAGAGATCGTCCGTCTGCGCGCCGGCGGGCATCGTAAAAACTCCGGCGTGACGATCGTTGACGGTTCGCGCGAGGTTTTGCGCGCGCTGGGAGCAGGGATCAAATTCAAGGAATTTTATCTGTGCCAGGAATTGATCGGCACTGGCGAGGAAGAAAAGCAGTGGAAGGCAAGATTGCCCGGGCTGGATATTCCCATCTTTGAGGTCACCAAAACCGTTTTTGAAAAAATCGCGTACGGTGACCGTCAGGAAGGCGTATTGGGGATTTGTGAAACGCCCAGGCGGTCTTTGGCGGATTTTCGACTTGACGCGAACGCCCTGGTTGTTGTCATCGAGCATGTAGAGAAACCCGGCAATCTTGGCGCGATTTTGCGCACCTGCGACGCGGCCGGGGTCCACGGTGTCCTTGTCTGCGACAGCCAAACGGATTTGTACAATCCTAATGTCATCCGCGCGAGCGTGGGGACTATTTTTACCGTCAATACGCTCCAGTGTTCGAGCGATGAGGCCTTGCGTTTTTTGAAAGATAAGGGCATGAAGATTTGCGCCGCGTCGCCGCGGGCGCAAACCATTTATACTCAAATGGATTTCTCCGGTCCGGCTGCCATTGTGTTGGGCAGTGAACAGGAGGGGTTGAGCGATTTTTGGATGCGGAAATCGGATTTTTTAGTCAAGATTCCTATGCGCGGGGCCGCGGATTCTTTGAATGTCTCGGCATCAACGGCGATCCTTGTCTATGAGGCGCTCAGGCAAAGGGGTGCGAAGCCTCCCCGCCAGGGGGGCGGAGTTTCATGATTACGATCAACAATCTCACCATGGGGTTCACCCAGCGGACATTGTTTAAGGATGTGTCGCTGAGTATTTTCCCTAATGAAAAAATCGGTTTGACCGGGCCCAACGGCGCCGGTAAAACCACGCTTTTTTCGATCATCTTGGAAGAGATCGAGCCTATCTCGGGACATATTCAGATCCAAAAGAATATCCATATCGGCCGCCTCCCTCAGGAGGCGCGGTTTCATTCCGAGAGAACGGTCATGGAGGAGTTGACCTCCGGCGACGAAAGGATCAATGATCTCTTGCAGGAGAAGCGCCGTCTGGAGGAGGCCCACAAGGCCGACAGCCCGCGTTACGGCGATGTCTTGGGGGAACTGGAGCATTTGGGCATTTACGGATTGGAACACAAGGCTGAGAAAATCCTCACCGGTTTGGGGTTTAAGGAGGCGGATTTTCACCGCCCGGTCGTTGAGTTGAGCGGCGGCTGGCAGATGCGCACGCTTCTGGCGAAACTTTTGACCTGCCCTTTTGATCTTCTGCTCCTCGATGAGCCGACCAATTATCTGGATTTGGAGGCCACGTTGTGGCTCAAAGGGTTTCTCGCCGATTACCCGGGCGCTTTTGTCCTCATTTCCCACGACAGGGTCTTCTTAAACGATGTCACCAATTACACCATTATCCTGGAAGGCACCCAGATGACGAAGGTGCGCGGAAATTACGCCGCTTACGAACAGCAGAAGGGCCTTCAGTACCGGACACTCGAGAAGAAGCAGAAGGTGATCGAGAAAAAGCGTGAACAGTTGGAGCGCTTCGCCCAGAGATTCCACGCCCAGCCCAACCGCGCCTCCGCGGTGCGCAACAAACGTAAAATGATTGAGCGGCTGGAAGAAATCGAACTTCCGCAGGAGAGAAAGAGCATTGGAGGATTTGAATTCTCGCAGATTCAGCCCAGCGGTTATTCCGTCGTGCAGATGGAGAAGATCTGGAAATCCTACGCCGAGAAGCGGGTTTATCACGATTTGGATTTCGAGATCACCCGCGGGGAAAAGATCTGTCTGGTCGGGCCTAACGGGGCCGGGAAATCCACGCTATTGAAAATGATTGCCGGCGTCCTCGCCCCCGATGCCGGAACGGTTCGTTACGGCCATCAGGTGCAGGCGGGGTATTTTTCTCAGGCGCGGCTGGATGTCCTGAATCTCGATCGGACGGTCTTAGATGAGGTGATGATTTCCGCCGCCCCAGGAACGCCGACTTTGAAGGCGCGGACTCTTTTGGGATTGTTCAATTTCCACGGGGATGACGTTCTCAAACCGGTCAAGGTCCTCTCCGGCGGGGAGAAAAGCCGGCTGATCTTGGCCAAGCTTTTGATCCGTCCTCCGAATTTTATGCTCCTGGATGAGCCCACCACCCACTTGGACATCGACGGCGTCAAGGCCTTGACCACGGCTTTCAAAGAGTATGAGGGGACGTTGTGTTTCATCAGCCACGATTTATATTTCATTGAGGAGATCGCGACGTCCATCGCGGATATTCATGAAGGCAAAGTCAGCATTTATCCCGGCGGGCTGGATTATTATCTGGAGAAGAAGGGACAAAAGGAGGCGGAGCTTAAGGATCAGAAGAGACAGACGGACATGGCGCAGAAAACCGCCAAGAAGCAGAATGAGGATGAGGGAAAAAGAAAAAAGATGACGCCTGCCCTTCACGAGATTCATGCCCGTCATAAGGATGCCCTCCAAAGGATCGCCCAGATCAAGAATGAGACCAAGAGTCTGGGACAGGAAAAGAAGGATCTCGAGACCGAGAGTTATGTCAAATCGCGGCACCTTTCCAAGTCTTTTGACAAAAAGGATTCCCAGACGCTCAAAGAGTACGGTCAGCGTTTGAAGTTCATCCAGACTCGCCTGCGGGAGATTGAAAGCACAATCAAAAGTTTGCGGGAGGAAAAAGAGCGTATCGGCGGAGTGTAAGGTTAGAATATGAACACCAGAAAATGGATCGTTATTTTCGTGATGGCGGCGTGTTTGCCCGGTTGCGCCAAGCTGTACTACTTGGACCAGCTTTTGACGCTCAAGGATTTGTCTGAGGAGCAGGACCGGCTGGATCGGCACGTTCAGGCGCAGGATGAGAAATTTGAACTTCTTGTGAAGGCCGTCCAAGACGGCACGATCGGCCGGTCCAAGAATCAGAAAAGCATCCGTAGGCATTTTGGCGAACCCGTTTACACGGAAAAGATAACCAGAGACGGCCGGTTGTTGGACTTGTGGGTGTATCGTTACACGACGAAGTTTTTCGATTCGCCCAAGGTTTGTCTCTATCTGGATTCATCCGGGCAGCTGATTCGCTGGGACTATCTGGCGGCTTCCGATTGAGATGCTCAAGCGATAAGATGCCGGTCATGGGGAAGTCCATCAAATCCACTCTTCGCGAAATCTATAAACGGCTTGGGAAGGCATTCGGTCCCCAGCATTGGTGGCCGGCCGAGACGCCTTTTGAGGTGATTGTCGGCGCGATTCTGACCCAAAACACCAACTGGGGCAATGTCGAGAAGGCCCTGAACAATCTGAAAGCCGCGAAACTTCTCTCGCCGCGCGGTCTGCGGGATGTTTCTCAGCGCCGGCTGGCGGCGCTCATCAGGCCTGCCGGCTATTTCAATGTCAAATCCCGCCGGTTGAAGAATTTCATCAAGTTTTTTTTCGATGAATATCAAGGTGACTTGAAGGTGATGGGGCAGGAGGCCTGGCCGTCGTTACGCCGCAAACTTCTTGACGTCAACGGGATAGGCTCAGAGACCGCGGATTCGATCCTTCTTTACGCGTTTCAGAAGCCTATTTTTGTCGTGGACGCTTATACCCGAAGAATGCTTTACCGGCATAATCTCATTGGGAAGGACGTCGATTATCATCACATCCAGGAACTTTTTATGACGCATCTTGATGACGACGTCAGGATTTTCAATGAGTATCACGCCCTGATTGTCCGGTTGGGGAAGGACTATTGCCGTCCCACGCCTGTGTGCGAACAATGCGTCTTGAATGATATCTGCGATAAAAATCTGCTATAAAAATTTCTGTTGACATATGATAAATTTTTGGTATAGTTTCTTCTGCAATGAAGGCAGTGAAGGTAGTAAATGAGGTGGGAATAATTTTAAACCGTAAGGTGAGAAATAAACTTGCCGAGCGGTTTTTTTATTCTCTTGAATGTCCCGCAGGTGACTGCGGGGGTACCATTCCTGTGCCGTTATTTACTACAAATTTAAACAAGGAAGGAGGTAGTAACTAATGGCAAGAGGAAAAGTGAAGTGGTTTTCAGATCAGAAAGGTTATGGTTTCATTACTCCTGAATCAGGCCGCGATGTATTCGTACATCACAGCGCGATTCAAGGAGATGGCTATAAGTCTTTGAGCGAAGGGCAGGAAGTTGAGTTCGAAGTTCAGCAAGGCCCTAAGGGAGAACAAGCCACAAACGTTGTGAAGGTATAACCAAGCGAAGCCCCCATGTTGACTTCCGCCTATCGATAGATGGGCGGGCAGAAAACATGGGGGTTTTGTTTTGAGGGGTTAATGAATTCTTTACAGGGAGGACACTGGAGAGTATAATTCATTTCAATAAATCAGTGTGAACAAAAAGGAGAGTGCCTATGTGCCTGTATGGTGGTTATCACTCAACGTTTGCGGAAGGACTCATCTGGTTCGGCGTTAAGATCTTTTTATTGCTTTGGATTGTTTTTGTCCCCATCGTCATCACCTCCCGTTTGGAGAAGATCATCAAACTGCTTCAAGACAAAAAATAGTTTTTGTGTTCTGCCCCTGATCGACTGAATCGGCTGGATTCATTCGGTCGGGGGCATTTTTATCCGGCATGTGAATATGTCCATTGTTTTGACAATTTTGGTTGTCTTCAATACAGTCCTTCTGGTGATTCTTTTGGTGCGCGAATTTGGCCGGCGCAGCGATACGGATCGGGTGGAACGGCTTGTGCGCGAGGAAATGGCCAACAACCGCAGGGAATCCGCTCAAAGCATAGACGCCTTCTCTAAACAGCTTCTGATGTTGACCCAGATGAATGAGCAGAAGCTGGAAAAAGTCAGAGATGTCGTGGAAACGCGTTTGAGGGCGTTGCAGGAAGACAACAGCCAAAAGCTCGAGAAAATGCGTGAGACGGTCGATGAAAAATTGCATTCCACATTGGAAAAGCGTCTCGGAGAATCTTTCAAAGTCGTCAGCGAGCGGCTGGAGAAGGTGCACGAAGGATTAGGGGAGATGCAGAGCCTCGCTTCCGGCGTCGGGGATCTCAAGAAAGTATTGACGAACGTCAAGACGCGCGGAATCTGGGGGGAAATTCAGCTGGGCAATTTACTCGAGCAGATATTAACGCCGGAACAATATGAACGCAATGTCGTGACCAAACAGGACAGCCGTGAGCCGGTCGAATTCGCCGTCAAACTGCCCGGACGCGACGGCAAGGTTGTGTATATTCCCATTGACGCCAAATTCCCCAAAGAGGATTATGAGCGGTTGTTGCAGGCGCAGGATGAAGGCAATGCGGCGGCCGTTGGGGAATGGGAAAAGGCTCTTGAAAGCAGAATCAAGCTGGAGGCAAAAAAATACGGGATAAGTATATTGATCCGCCGCAGACCACTGATTTCGCCATTATGTATCTTCCCATCGAAGGGCTCTATGCCGAGGTTTTGCGCCGGCCGGGGTTGTGCGAGCAGCTGCAGAGGGATTTCCGCGTGAGCCTGGCCGGGCCGACGACCATCGCGGCTTTGTTGAATTCTCTTCAAATGGGTTTTCGCACGCTGGCCGTTGAAAAACGGGCCAGCGAGGTCTGGCAGTTATTGGGTGACGTCAAAAAAGAGTTTGTTAGGTTCGGGGACATCTTAGATAAAACGCACACACGCCTGAAGCAGGCCAGCGATGAAATTGAATCAGCCGCGCGTAAATCGCGCACCATTGAACGCAAATTGAAGGATGTTCAACAGCTTCCTTCGCC